>JAZSJP010000051.1:0-4247 GCA_045534395.1 Eubacteriales bacterium
GTAGCCACTGCCGGGGCACGGCCGTGGGCGGTGTCGAGCGTATCGCAGGTAAAGTAGTCATACGCCATAACCGCACAGCCTACCGGGGCTACGCCGATGGTGCGGCCCTCAATGCCCAGCTCGTCGATGGCTTCGGCCACCAGACGATGAATGATGCCGTGGGTACAGCCGGGGCAGTAATGCATGGGAGCATCGGTCAATGCATGGGGTTTATCAAATACGACCATTAGTTAGCACCTCCGATTTCGGCAGCGGTTTTGCAGATGGATTCCAGCACCTGTTCCGGCGTGGGGATCATTCCGCCGACGCGGTTGCAGAGAGATACGGGAACCTTGCATTGAGTGGCAAGACGGACGTCCTCGATCATCTGCCCCATGGAAAGTTCCACGGAGATCATTGCCTTGACCTGATCCGCGGCTTTTTGGAAGGGAGCTACGGGGAAGGGCCACAGGGTGATGGGACGGATCATACCTACCTTGATGCCCTGTTTGCGGGCTTCGTCAATGGCATTTTTGGACACGCGGGCGGCAATGCCGAAAGCGGCAATGGCGATTTCCGCATCGTCCATGAGATATTCTTCGTACATGGTCTCGTTTTCTTCGATGACCTTGTACCGTTCAAAGCGTTCAAAATTGGTCTGCTCCAGAGCGGCGGGATCCAAGAACAGAGAGTTGACGATATTGTGCTCCCGTTCCATTTTGGTGCCCACGGTTGCCCAAGGCTTTTCTACGGTAGCGTTGACTTTCAGCTCGTCCAATGCTACGGGTTCCATCATCTGTCCCATGGTGCCGTCGGCAAGAAGCATGGCAGTCATGCGATATTTATCCGCAAGTTCAAAGCCCTTCACGGTCAGTTCCGCCATTTCCTGAATGGAGGCGGGGGCAAGAACGATCATTCGAAAATCACCGTGTCCGCCGGCGCGGGTGGCTTGGAAATAGTCCGATTGGCTGGGCTGAATTCCGCCCAATCCGGGACCGCCGCGCTGAACGTTTACCACCAAGGCGGGAAGGTCGGCACCTGCCAAGTAGGACAACCCTTCGCTCTTCAGAGCAATTCCCGGGCTGGAAGAAGAGGTCATAACGCGCTTCCCGGTAGAAGAAACGCCGTACACCATGTTGATGGCGGCAATTTCACTTTCCGCTTGCAGAAAGCTTACCTAAATTTTAGGCATACGCTTTGCCATATAAGCGGCAACTTCCGTTTGCGGGGTAATGGGATAACCGAAATAATGACGGCAGCCGGCGATAATGGCGGCTTCCGCAATGGCTTTGTTGCCTTTCATCAAAACTTTATCAGACACGCGACTCACTCACCTTTCCACTTTGATTACGCAATCGGGACACATGGTAGCGCAGAAAGCACAACCCACGCAAGCCGCCTCGTCGGTCAGCACGGCGGGATGATGTCCCTTTTTGTTGATTTGATCCGGAGCTAACTGCAACAGATGCTTGGGGCAGGCGTCTACGCACAGTCCGCAGCCTTTGCAGGAGTCGGTCTTAAAGGTTAATTTTGCCATAAGTACATCTCCGTTCATAGGTCGGGTTTCCCCGTTATAATTTTTTCTGAAGTTCCAGAGGGAACAGGTTCTCAATTTTTCCTTGCAATTTCGGGAATAATTCCGATGGTACGGTGGTCATAACCACGGGAATTTTCATCAAGTTTGAAACCGTTTCGGCATAAGAAACCGAATTCAAAACCACATTCTCGTCAGTCTCTCTTCCCAAATTGGTGTTATTAACAAGACCCGTAAACCGAATCCTTCCGGCGGCTTCGATCTCCCGCAACACTTCCACGGTATCTTCCGGGGTGTGGGTCAAAGGACGGGAAGCGTTGATGACGGCAAGCATTTCGTAATCATCTTCGTCTACGATGCGTTGGGAAATGCGTCCCAACGCAAGGGCACCTCGGTCGTCTCCCCCAACGTCCAAAATCACCCGAAGGGTTTTGTCGTCGGTGACGGCGTATATGTCCTGAGGCAATGCCGGAATATCTACGTTGCTGTTGGCAAATTCGGAACAGATCAATCGGATTCCGAGATCTTCCAACTGTCCGCGGCTGTCTTTGGAACGAAAATAAGGATTGACGATATCCAAGTCTGCCAGCGCAAGCCTGTCGTACTTCTGACGCAAGGCAACGGCAAGGTTTACCGCCACGTTGGTCTTTCCGCTCCCGTAGTGCCCGCAAAGCAAGGTAATGCGTTTAAACTCTCTCATATTACAACTTATTCCGCTGAATCTTTCCGCTGACCGACTTGGGAAGAGCGTCACGGAAGACCACGATGCGAGGGTATTTATATGGTGCGGTTCTCTGCTTTACGTAAGACTGAATTTCTTTTTTCAGTTCCTCGGTGGGCTCGGTACCGTTGACCAAGACGATGGACGCCTTAACCACCTGTCCCCGAACCTCGTCGGGCTCGGCGGAAACGCCGCACTCCAAAACGTAGGGTAATTCCATAATGACGCTTTCAATCTCAAAGGGTCCGATGCGGTAGCCGGAAGACTTAATGACGTCATCGGCACGTCCCACGTACCAAAAGAAGCCGTCCTCGTCTTTCCAAGCAACGTCCCCGGTGTGATAATAGCCGTCGTGCCAATTTTCGGCGGTTTTTTCTTCTTCTCCGTAATATCCAACGGCAAGTCCGCAAGGAAGACCGTTTTTAATATTAACGACGATCTCTCCCGTTTCACCCACGGGCACCTGATTTCCGTCGGCATCGTGCAATTCCACGTCGTAGACGGGAACTTTTTTACCCATAGAACCGATCTTGTGGGGTGCGCCCACCATATTTCCGATCATCATAGTGCTTTCGGTCTGTCCGAAGCCTTCGATGATCTGCAAGCCCGTCGCCTTTTCAAACTGACGGTAAACCTCGGGGTTCAACGCCTCTCCCGCGGTGGTCATGTGCTTGACCGAGGAGAAATCGTATTTGGAAATATCCTGCTTGATCATCATGCGCAGCATGGTGGGGGGAGCGCAGAAGGTGGTGATTTGATGCTCGGCAAACATGGGAAGAATGTCTGCGGCGTCAAAGCGGTCGAAGTCGTAAACGAAAATTGCCGCCTCGCACAACCATTGTCCGTACAGTTTGCCCCACATGGACTTCGCCCAACCTGTATCGGAAATGGTGAAGTGCAAGCCGTCGGGGTCGACGTTGTGCCAATATTTTGCCGTATGGAAGTGTCCCAAGGGATATTTGTAATTGTGCGCCGCCAGCTTGGGATATCCCGACGTTCCGGAAGTGAAGAACATAAGCATCAGATCGTCGCCGCAGGGGGAATCCTCGGTGCGGTTGAAGTGAGTACTGTACAGGGGGTATTCTTCATCAAAGCTCCGCCAGCCTTCTCGGGTGCCGTTCACCAAAAGCTTATGCTTCAGATTCGGACAATTCTTTGCGGCAATGTCCACCTGACGGGCGGTTTCGCCGTCGGCGGTGCAGAGAATGGCGGAAACGCCGGCACATTGGAAGCGATATTCAAAATCGTGTTCCTGCAACTGATTGGTAGCGGGAATGGCGATGGCGCCCAATTTATTCAGACCCATCATGGCAAACCAGAATTGATAATGGCGCTTCAGCACCAACATGACGCGGTCGCCTTTTTTGATTCCCAAAGATTTAAAGTAATTGGCACATTGGTTGGAAGCCTTTTTGATGTCCTTAAAGGTCAAACGGCGCACGGTTTTATCCCGGGAAATGTGAAGCATTGCCAATTTCTCCGGCTCCCGATCCGCCAAAGCGTCCACCAAATCAAAGGCAAAGTTGAAGGATTCGGTATTTTTGAAGTTAATTTCCGTGGGCGTACCGTTTTCATTTTCGGTAACGTCGATAAACTTGCGGTAAATGCGGTCTTTGGTATCGGTGGTTTTGACACGCTTGTCGGAAACGGTGGAAGCCTCGGTCAATTCGGGGATGGGTTCTCCCGTGGGATTCAGAACGATGGCGTAAAAGACGCAATCTCTTCCGTTGACGGCAATCATGCCGTGGGGGGTGTCCGAGTCAAAGTAAATACTGTCCCCCGGTCCCAAAACTTCCTTGTGTTCCCCCACCTGAACCATGAGGTTTCCTTCGATAATCAGGTCGCATTCCTGTCCCGCGTGGGTAGTCAGTTCAATGTCCTTTCCCTGCGCCTCGGGATCAAAAACGCTGCGGACGTACAAGGGTTCTGCGATACGGTCGCGGAAAGCGTAAGCCAGGTTGTAATAGGTCATGCCGTTAACCTTGTAAACTTCCTTTCTCTGTCCCCGACGGG
>JAZSJP010000182.1:0-10532 GCA_045534395.1 Eubacteriales bacterium
TCAATATTGTCAATCAGGTCGTGGGCTTCCCAGATGTCTGCGTCGGCGGGGATTTCCGCATGAAGTGAGATGATCTTCCGCCCCGGACCGTAGTCGTTGACGATGAGATCGTGGATTCCCGCTACTTCTTTGTGTTTCATGACGATCCGTTCAATTTCCTGTACGAATTCCGGTTCCGGCGGTTGCCCCAACAGGGGAGAGATGGTCTCCTTTGCCGAGCGGAAGCCGGCGATAAAGATCATCAGTGCCACCAAAACGCCGCAATATCCGTCAATGTTTAAGGCGGTAAAATGCCCCAAAATCGTTGCTGTCAGAACCACCGCCGTCGCTACGGCGTCTCCCAAAGAGTCGGTCATAGTAGCCATCATTGCCGCAGAGTTGATCTTTTTTCCAACGGAACGGTTGTAGATTCCCATGTAAAGCTTTACGGCAATGGATACCACAAGAATCCCCGCGGTGATCCATTGAAATTCCACGGCTTCGGGGTTCAGAATCTTCTCTACGGAAGATTTTCCCAACTCAAAGCCCATCAACAAAATCAAAAGGGAAACCAAGAGTCCCGATATGTACTCAAACCGCCCGTGACCGAAGGGGTGCTGGGGGTCGGGTTTTTGCCCCGCCAAACGAAATCCGACCAAAGTAATCAGGGAAGACCCTGCGTCGGATAGGTTGTTGAAGGCGTCCGCGGTAATGGCAATGGAGCCCGAAAGCAATCCCGCCAAGGTTTTTCCCGCAAAAAGCAATAAGTTTAATACGATTCCCAAAATCCCGCAAAGAACGCCGTATTTTTGCCGTACCGCGGGATCGGAAATGTCGTTTCCGTTTTTAATAAACCATTTCGACAGAAGTGTAACCATAGAACCCTTCCTTTCGTGATCGTGAGACAGTATAACATGAAATCCGTTATTTGTCAAGTTTTGACATTCTTTTTTCTCTTCCTCATTCGCCTTCATCTTCGCTTCTTCGGGGAAATCTTTTGACGAAAAGCGAAGGGGGTGTCGAGAGTTTTCGGACAGTGAAGAATCCCACCTGCATCGTTTGCTAAAATCCGCAAAAAAATCGCGGTATAATATGTTACGCCCCATAAGGCTCTTTTAACACACGTACACAACAAAACACAGGAGGTAAAAAATGTATCGTTTCACGGGAAAAATTTATCGGGAAGTTCCAACGTCGGTTCTGCTCCTTCGAAAAAAATCGCGCCATTCCATAGACGAAAAAACGCTGGATGGACTATGTGAAAACATTCGTCAGGTGGGAATGGTTCACCCCGTAACCGTTCGCTATTGCGGGGAAGGGAAGTACGAGATCGTTGCCGGCGTGCGCCGTTATCTTGCGGCAAAACGCCTGGGTATGGAAAAAATTCCCTGTATCATTACCGATTCCGATGGGGGAGAGGCGGCTCTCATTGCTTTGTCGGAAAATTTGCAACGGAAAAACCTCAACTATTTTGAGGAAGCCGAGGGAATGCAACGAGTAACCGAGCTTTTGAAGCTGACTCAAGAAGAATTGGCGCAAAAGTTGGGCAAAAGCCAATCCGCCGTTGCCAACAAAATGCGGTTGCTTCAGTTGTCCCTTCCTCTTCGGGAAAAAATTCTGGAAGCGCAGTTGTCGGAACGCCACGCTCGGGCACTGTTGTCCGTCGATGGGGAAACTTTGCGCCGAAAGGTCTTGCAGATTACCGTAGATCGCGGGTATCGGGTGGCGCAAATGGAAGCCTATATCCAACGGCTTAAAACCGAAAAACCCAAAAAAGTCAATAAAAAAGAAAATTTTTGCAAAGGGTTTTGCCGAGATCTGCGGTTGTATCTCAATTCCATCAACCGCACCGTGGATCTTATGAAAAATTCCGGTTTTGAAACCCATTGCGAAACGTCCGAAGACGTCTCCAAAATCATTTACCGTATTGAAATTGCAAAATAGTCACGGTAAAATCAATCCGAGTTCATCGTATAGAATCACACGGAAGAGGCGTAAGATCTTTTCCGCGTCTTGGGGAAGCATATTCAATTCCAACGCCGCTTGCACTTCCGAATGGGTCTTCGACCAATAGACCATCTGCAACAATTCAAAGATCTTCTCTCCGTTGGGATACCACAAAATGCGGTTCATTGCGCTTTCCATGGCTTCCCGGTTAAAGATCATGCGTTGATAGATGCGGTCGGTATTGATGCGAGGATCGGATACGGGCATTTCACTCAGCCTCGTTACCGCTTTGCAGAATTTGTCGTAGGGATATTCTTCAATGACTCGCTCGACGTATTTGTTACAGCTGTATTTTCGTGTTGCCGCCATAGTTTCCTCAAAAAAAAGAGTTATAGTGAATTTACCCATTCATTATAACTCTTTTTTGTGTCTTAAATTTCACATACTTCGAACAAATTATCGAACAAAAATTCGAACATTACCACGTGGGTTTGTCGACGGGCATGGTGGCGTAGGCGTTTAAATCGGTTCCCGCGGTATTTCCCGCAAGATATTCGTAATACCCCTGGGCGGCAATCATGGCGGCGTTGTCTCCGCAAAGGTTTGGATTTGGCAAAAACAGTTCTACGCCTTCCTTTTTACAAGTCGCTTCCATCTGTTCTCTCAAGTGCTTGTTTGCCGAAACTCCCCCCGCCAAAACCAAGCGTCCCGTGGTGTTTTTTGCCGCAAGCACGCTTTTTTCCGTCAAAACCGAACAGACGGCTTTGGTAAAGGAAGCCGCCAAATCGGGGGCGGAAATCTCTTCTCCCCGTTGTTTTGCCGTATGTGCGTAGTTGACGACCGCAGTTTTAACTCCCGAAAAACTAAAATCGTAAGGTGCGTCTTTGAAATGTACTTGCGGGAAGACGATGGCGTCGGGATTTCCCCCTTCCGCCGCTTGTTGGATCTTTGGCCCGCCGGGGTACCCCAAATTGAGGATTCGGGCGGATTTGTCAAAGGCTTCTCCGGCCGCATCATCTCTGGTCTTTCCCAAAATTTCATAGTCCGTATAGGATTTTACCAACACGATATGACTGTGTCCTCCCGATGCAATCAGCGCCGTAAAGGGAGGCTTTAATTCCGGGTGGCACAGAAAATTCGATGCCACGTGTCCCCGCAGATGGTGTACCGGAATCAGAGGCACGTCTAAAGTGTATGCAAGGCTCTTTGCGTAATTTACTCCCACCAAAAGAGCCCCGATCAAGCCGGGGGCGTAGGTAACGGCAACGGCGTCGGGAAGTTCCCCTTGCAAAGTGCGTTCCACCAAAGGTTCTATGGCTTCGATATGGCAGCGGGACGCAATTTCCGGTACCACTCCGCCATAGCGTTCGTGAATGGGAATTTGCGAAACCACTTCGTTTCTTAAAATTTTGCGACCGTCTTCCACCAGAGCGGCGGCAGTTTCGTCGCAAGAACTTTCAATGGCTAAAATTTTCATGATCCAATCCTTTTTTCTAAACTACTATGATAATAACACATTCTCTCTTCTTTGTCAAGTCATTGTCAAAAATACCCTTGAAAAAATATAATGGAGTAAGACTTTTGAGGAGGGGTATTCCGTGCGAATGGAGAAGACTCCCCGGGAAGAAATTCTCGTGATTCTGACCGTTGCGGATCAAGCGGCGTTTGGGATCCGATATGCAACCATGTCCTTTTCCGATCTGCGCACGCGGCGATTTTGCGAGCAGATGGCGGTGCTGGTCTGCCTTCGGGAAGGCGTTGGCGATGCGGGGAATATATCGGTACGCGCCGTGGAAAATGCGGCGGGCGAATTGTTGTTGTATTTTTCCCTTCCCAAAGAAAGAGAGGAACGCCGCGTGTATTCTCAAGTCATTGAATTTTCCGACCTGGACGGTCTTTTGGATAGCCGAGGCGTCTTTTTTCGAGATCCCGATCTTTGCGCCGAAATCTACCGCTGGAAAAACAAATACTATTTGTGGTACGAGTTTTATACGTCTTCCGCGCGCTTTGACGAATTGACTTTAACCATGTTGGAATACGGAACCCTGAGTTTTCTCGACCGCTCCTTTCTTACGGAACACGCCACCTTGCTCCCCGACGCAGTTCCCTTGTTTTTGACTTGACATTCCCCGCCGTGTGTGATATAATATAGCATATATTATATCCCGACCTGTCGGAGAAAGAGGCAATCATGGAATCTGCCCAACTGAACGCCACCGTATTGGTGGTGGATGATGATCCCGAAATTGTTTCCGCCATTACGAAATTGTTGGAATTGGAAGGATATTCCGTTCTCAAAGCCTACGACGGCTTGGAAGCCTTGGACGTTTTGGCGCAACATAAGGTTCATTTGATCCTAATGGATCTGATGATGCCTCGGGTGGACGGGCTTTCCGCCGTGATGCAGATTCGGAAAAGCAAAAACATTCCCATCATCATTCTCTCGGCAAAAACCGAGGACAGTGATAAAATTTTGGGATTGAACGTGGGCGCCGACGACTATATCGCAAAACCCTACAATCCCATGGAACTTTTGGCGCGAGTCGGCTCTCAGTTGAGACGCTACTTCCGTTTGGGTGCCTCTTCCGAGCCCGAAGGCAACGTTCTTTCGGTGGGGGGTCTTCGTATGAATTTGGATTCCCGGGAGTTTTTTGTGGACGAGCGTTCCGTCAAACTGACTTCTACCGAATGGGGCATGATGGAACTGTTTATGCGTACCCCGGGCAAGGTCTATTCCGCCGAGGAGATCTACCGTTCCGTTTGGAAGGAAGACGCTCACGCCGTGGAAAATACCGTCACCGTTCACATTCGTCGCATTCGTGAGAAAATTGAGATTGACCCCAAAGAACCTCGTTATTTGAAGGTCATTTGGGGCATTGGATATAAGTTGGAAAAATAAGGATTGTTCCTCAGAAAGAAGGGAAAGTATGGCGTTTCTCCGATCTCGGCTGATTCGAGGTACGGCGTGGGTCCTTTGTGCCGTATTGCTGTTTTTTGCCGCTTGGTGTTACGTTTATGCCAACGATAACGCCGGTATGGGGGAAATTTTTACCTATACCGATTTCCGCAATACGGAAACCTACCATCAGCGATTGTCCGAGGCGTCTGAGGAATTGGTCTCCCTTGCACGGCAGGTCTATTCCGGACGAAAAATTTCTGCCGTGGATTTAGAGGGCGGTGCCGTGGACGGCGCCTTCCATTACTATTTCTATGCCGACGGAACCACCCTTACGGATATTCCCATGCTGGAAGGGTTGGATTTTAACCACGCCAAGACCTTGGCGGTCTACCGTAACGGCATCTGCTACTTGATGGACACCAACCACACCCAAACCGATAATTTTTCTCATTGGCAGGATTATTCCTGGGAGCCTTACGATCTGACTAAAACCGTTTCTCTTACGGTCTTTGCTTGTGATGCCGGCGTGATTCTCGTTCCCGATTCCCATTGGATCAATCAACAGTATTCCGTTTGGGCAACGGCGAAAAACCGCGCCCTGATGTTTATCATTTTGATTGCCTTGGCGGCCCTTCCCGTCGTCTACCTCATTTTGGCGGTAAGTTGGGGGAAACCCAAACAAAGGCCGGAACACTCCCCCCGATTTTTTACGGAATTAGTGGTTCTCGCGGGATCCTTGGCAATTATTTGGCTTTTACAGATATTGGACGTTTCCTTTTTGCGTTGGTTCCGCAATCTCTTCTCCCTTTTCAATTTCGGTAGCGACCGTTCGGTCTATTTTTCGTACTCCCTTCTATTTACCTTTTTAGTTCTGACCTTGTTGTTTTCTGTGGTCTCTCTAATCCGCTTTGGGAAGGAAAATCGGTTGATCCGCGGCTCCTTTTTGTGGTGGTTCTGCAATAAGCCGTTTTTGGCGTTGCGCCGCCGTGCCGATAAAAAATATTTTCGTCGCTATCGCTTTTCCGTCGCCTTTACGGTGCGTACCGTCACCTTCCTTTTGGTGGAAACGGTTCTCGTGGCATGCTACGTGGGAACTGTCGTCAACCGCTATTGGATCGTCGTACAGATCATTTTGCTCTTTATGGTACTGTCTTTCGCGGTAATGTATCTTTTTGGTTGCTATTACGACCTTCATTCTTTGAACCGCATTTTGGATCATATTACGGAATTACAGGACGGAAACCTTTCCTATCGTGCCGACCTTTCCGAAGGAAACGTCTTTTCCGAGTATGAGGATCAGTTGCGCAGTGTCGGTGACGGGTTTGACCAAACTCTGCGCAGTCAGATCTCCGCAGAGCGCTCCCGTGTGAATTTGATTACCAACGTTTCTCACGACCTGAGAACCCCCCTGACTTCCATTATCGGATATTTGGATCTTCTTTCCAAGACCGAACTGTCCGACGAAGCACGGGATTACGTCAAGATTCTGACCCAAAAATCCAACCGTCTCAATCACTTGGTGTCCGACGTCTTTGCTCTGTCCAAAGCCAACAGCGGCGCCGAGGACGTTCCTGTGGAAGATCTGGATCTGTTTTTGTTGGCGCGTCAGTTGGTTGCCGATCTTTCCGATTCCGCGGCGACGGCGGGAAAGACCGTCCGTCTCTCGGGACAGGGAACGGCTCCCATTCGCTCCAACGGGAACAAAATCTACCGTATTTTGCAAAATATGCTGGACAACGCTTTGAAATATTCCCTTTCCGGAACGCGCATTTTCGTGATTCTTTCCCTGTCGGGAGAAAACGCCGTGGTTACGGTGAAAAATACCTCGTCTTATGAAATGAATTTTTCCGCCGAGGAAATTTCCGAGCAATTTGTCCGAGGCGATCCTTCCCGCACCGGGGAAGGCAGCGGCTTGGGGCTTGCCATTGCCAAATCCTTTGCGGAACAGTTGGGTGCATCTTTCTCCATAACCATTGACGGAGACCAATTTTCTTCTTCCATCTCCTTCCCCTTGAGGAAAACCCTTGACGAGAGCGAGGACGCATGATGAATTATACCATTTCCAATCACCGCCTTTCCGTTGCCGTTTCTGATTACGGCGCGGAATTGCAGTCGGTTGTCTTAGACGGAAGGGAACGCCTTTGGCAGGGCGACCCCGACGTCTGGAGCGGACGCTCGCCCATTCTCTTTCCCTTTGTGGGTAGAATCAAAAACGGAAGTTATACCTTTGAAGGCAAGGAATATTCCGCACCGTTCCCCCACGGCTTTGCTCGAAAATCCACCTTTTCGGTAGCGGAGCAGACCGAATCTTCCGTAACCTTCCGCCTGACTTCCTCGGAAAAGACCAAAAAACTGTATCCTTTCGAATTTATCTTTGAAGTCACTTATTCGGTGGAGGAGAACCTCCTCGTGCAGTCCTTCCGCGTTGAGAATACGGGAAATTCCGCCATGTACTACGCCTTCGGGGCGCACCCCGGTTTTATCCTGCCCTTGGGCGAAACCGAATTTTCCGATTGGTATTTGGAATTCGCTCCCGATCAACCTTTAAATCAGGCGCTTTTGGACGGCGTCTTCATGTCCCAAACCGTGGTTCCTTGCCCCTACGCCAAGGGCAACAAAATTCCTCTTTACCACGCCATGTTCGACGACGACGCCTTTATTCTCACGGGATTGAACAACAAGATTTTTACCGTAAAAAGCGAAAAATCCCCCCACAAAATCGTCGCCGACTGCAGGGAGTTCGACTACGTTGCCTTTTGGCAGATGCCCAAAACCGACGCGCAATATCTCTGCATTGAACCCTGGAACGGACTGCCCAGCGATTCCAAAGCCCCCGAGGACTTGACCGTCAAACGAGATCTGCGCATCCTTGCCCCCAAGCAACGGGAAATCTGCTCCGTGTCCTATCTTTTAGATTAAAAAATCACCCGCAAGAACCATCTTGCGGGTGTTATTTTTTGTTATGTCATTACAGGGTTTTTGCAAATTCCTTCAGGTACGCCCGAAATTCTTCGCCGATCTCAGGGTGTTTCAGCGCCGTTTCCACTTGGGCTTGCATGACACCCAACTTGTTGCCCATGTCGTACCGTGTTCCTTCAAAGTCGATGGCCATCATTTTGCCGTCCTTTGCCATCAACTTCATGGTGTCGGTCAATTGCAACTCGCCGTTGGCGGCGTAAGGCGTTTTTCCCAAATAATCAAAGACGTCGGGGGTCAGAACGATGCGTCCCAACACCGAGAAACAGGAGATGATCTCTTCCTTCTTGGGCTTTTCGATCATGTCCGAAACCTCGTAAATGCGGTCGTCTACTTTCTTCACGTCCAGAGTACAGTATTTCATAACCAATTCTTCGGATACTTCCTGAACGCCCACAACACTCTTGCCGTAGGTCTCGTAAACTTGGTTCAACTGACCGACTACGGGCTTTTCGTCGTTCATGATTACGTCGTCCCCGTACAAGAGAGCAAAAGGCTCGTCGCCTACGAAATTCTTCGCTAAAAGCAACGCATGACCCGTGCCTAACATTTCCTTTTGACGGGCATAAACAATGTCTGCCAATTCAGCAATATCACGCACTTGTTTCAATGCCGCGGCTTTGGCTTCGCCTCCCGCCAGAAGACGTTCTTCCAATTCGGGTGCATAGTCAAAATGGTCTTCCACCAAGGTTTTCCCCCGAGAAATGATGATCATAATATCATCAATGCCCGAAGCCTTGATTTCTTCCACCAAATATTGCAGCGCGGGCTTGTCCACAATAGGAAAGAGTTCTTTCGGTACGGATTTCGTTGCCGGAAGCATACGGGTTCCCAGACCCGCGGCAAGAATAACTGCCTTTTTAATCTTCATGGTGTATTCCCCCAATATCATTTTTGTTATAGCGCCGAAGCAATAACAGAAGCGGCAACCCCAAGCCGTAGCAGCAGATAAGTTCGCTCAATCCAACCTGTGCCGCCATGGTAAGAAAGTAAGAAAGGGTTTTCGTTTCACTGTACAGCGTCAGCATGATTCCGATTAAAATTGCGTTGGAAACGACCGGCGGTAAGGGTGCCAGCCAAAAAAGATTCTTTTTTCTGCAAAGCCCCGTTCCCAAGCATCCCAACAAGGTTGCCAGAGTCCCCAACACCAGATCCAAGGGACCCACGGTGCTCATAAGGTTGGAAAGGAAACACCCTACCGTAAGTCCTACCGTTGCTACGGGAAAGCAGTAGGGAAGAACCGTCATACATTCCGAAAAGCGGAATTGAATGGGGCCGTATCCGAACTCTCCCAAAACCCAAGTGAAAATGACGTACAGTGCGGCGATCAACCCGCAAAAGGCAATCTGTTTTGCAGAAAAGCGTTTCATATTTTTTTACTCCGTGTTTTTATTTTCGTCAGGGAATTGCGACTGACGGATTCAATTCTGTCTATTATAGCACAACTTTATCATTTATCTGTCACGAATCTGTGACAAAACTTAGAATCTGTTACCTTTTTTGTCGAAGAACCCGATCCGTGTTGCCGTGTAATAGGTTTCTTCGTCGGGAGCAAAGGTCTTAACCACCAACAGAGGGGAGAGGTTGCGACGGTTTCCGCAGGGGAGATGCAGATGCAAGATCACACCTTTTTCCACATCTTCCGCCTCGGCGCCGAGAATCTCGCATTTCATGTCGATGGTTTCCATGCCCCGCTTGGTCTTTTTCTCCGTGGGAATGATTTCCGCCGCAAAAAACCGATTCCAATCTTCCGCGGTTTTTCCTTCGGTAAAGACCCGATATTCCGCACTTTCAATGTCGTTAAAATCGTTGGTCGCCTCAAAAACGTCCAGAATTTTCAATCCCTGAGGCAAGGTTTTGTTCAGGCGGTTTTTGATCTCTTCTAACGATATTTCTTCCGTCAGTTTAATCTCAAAATATTCCCGTTCCCCCTCGATTCCCAGGGCCAAAGGCGCCGCAAAGACCAAGTAGGGGTGAGGATTAAATCCTTCCGTGTATTTTACGGGAATTTCTCCGCGGGACAGAGCCCTGGTCATGCACCGCATCAGATCCAAATGAGACATATAGACGGCGGTGGAATTTTTCTCAAAGACAATTCGGATCACACACGTCACCTCCGCATATTTTTTTCACTCCGCACCCAAGACATTTTTCTTTACAGTTGGGGGAAGTTTTTCCTTGGTATGCCAATTTGGACTCCCGAATCAAAAATTCTTTGGAAACGCCGCAATCTACCACGTCCCACGGCAATTCTTCATCGTAGGTATAACGCCGTTGCGCGTAATCTTTCGTGGTGATTCCCACTTCTTCCATGGCTTCCAGCCAAAGGTTGTAGCGGAAATGCTCGTCCCACGCGTCCAAAATACAACCCTTTTTCCACGCCGCGTGGATCAATTTGCCCAAATTGCGGTCGCCTCTGGAGAAGACTCCTTCCAAAACGCTGGTTTTTCCTTCGTGATAATTCAGACGGATTTTTCTTGAGGTTATGGCGTTTTTCAACAACTGCTGACGGCGATGGATCTCGTCCAAATCAATCTGAGGCTCCCATTGGAAGGGGGTAAAGGGCTTGGGAACAAAGGGGGAAAGACTAATGGTCATCGAAACGCCTTTTCCGTTCTTTTTGAGCTTGAGTTGATAATAGTAATCCACGATCCGTTGTGCCAAATGCGCGATGCCCAAAATATCCTCGTCGGTTTCCGTGGGCAATCCAATCATGAAATACAGTTTTACT
>JAZSJP010000208.1:0-8899 GCA_045534395.1 Eubacteriales bacterium
GTAAAATTCTGAAAAGAAGCGGGTTGATTGCTACGCAGCGTGCTCTTTGCTTAATGCTGCTCAGTTTCCTGCCTGACATGGTTCACAAGGCAAAGTCGTGCAAGACCCGCTTCGTCCCCTATTATACTATAAATAAAAAAAAATATCAAGTAGTTTCGAAAATATTTCGATTTTTGTACGAAATTCTATTTACTTTTCCTCAAAAGTGTGGTAAAATGTAAATGCAAAGTGCAAAGTGAAAAATGCAAAATTAAGGAAGAAGGGAGTTGGTCTTGTGCGATTGGACGCCGCGTGTGCCATGGCAACGGGAAAAGGGCGCAAAGAATGTCGGGAAACGATTCGCAAAGGCCTTGTGACGGTGGACGGAATCATCGTTAAAAAAGCCGACGTTTCGGTGCGTTCAAACAACACCGTCTGCTTTTGCGGAACGCCCTTGGATCTGAGGGAGCATCTTTATTTTATGCTGCACAAACCCGCCGGCACCGTTTCTACGACCGAGGACCTGCCGGAAAGCGTTCTGAAACTGTTCCCGGAGCAATACCGAAAGCGATTGTTTTGCGTGGGACGGTTGGATAAAGATACCACGGGACTCCTTCTTTTGACCGACGACGGCGATTTCGATCATCGTCTCATGGCTCCCAAGCATCACGTTCAAAAAGAATATGAAGTCACCCTTGCACAACCCTTGTCCCAAGAAGATATTGCTCTTTTGGAACGGGGGATGGTTTTGGAAAACGGAGAAGAAACGCTGCCCTGCAAAGTTGTCCTTACGGGAGAGAAAACCTGTAAAATTTTCTTGTCCGAAGGGAAGTACCATCAGGTAAAGCGTATGTTTGCCGCCGTATCCAATAAGGTTACTGCTCTGCACCGTGCTTCCGTGGGGGGAGTTTCCTTGGATTCCAATCTTGCGCCCGGACAGTTCCGGGAATTGACCCAAGAAGAACTTTCGCATCTTCGTCAAATCTGAATATTTTAAGACCTTCTTTCGGGAAGGTCTTTTTTTTGCCGTCGTTCCGATATACTGTAGGGAAAGGAGCGATGGCTATGTTGACGGAGCAAGGAATTTTTATGGGAGAGGTGTTCTTTGGGAAACGCCCTTCAAATTATACCGGAATTTCGGCGGAACTCACCAAAAAAGAAGGTGGTTTCTTCCTTTCTTCTCACAATGATGAGGGGGAGATTTTACCCACGCCGGAAATTTTGTGCTATTCGGGAAAATATCTGTGGGATCAAGGGATTCGGGAGTGTCCCGTGATTGTAAAGGATGAAAAAAGTCAAGAGGAACATCTCCTTCTTCCTTCGACTTGCGAAGATACGGTGACGGCAGTGACGGCCGGGGTCGGAAAAGCGGATTTTATGTCGAAAAATATACCGTTACGGTTTGAGAAATCCATAATAAACGACAAGATAACCCTTCCCGATTGCCGTCCTTTTCGTCTGACGGCATTGCGGTTCCGGTCTCCCTACGCCGTAGTCTTCGTGGAGACGGTGGGGGATTGTTTGGTGTTGGAAAAAGGGCGGGAAATTTCGTCTATGAGCATATTCCCTCAAGGCGCCGAAGTGGTGTTCGTCTACTCCCGCGGAGAAAAGGAATTGTATTTGCGTACGCTCCACCGTGACGGTTCCATCCAAGTTCAGGGTGCCGATGCCTGTGCTGCGGTGGCGGCAGCTGTGGCGGCGGGACGGTGTCTTCCCGATACGGCAATCACGATCCCCGCGGCAAAGGGAGATTTTCGTCTGGTCTGCACCAAGGATTGGGAATTGTTTTTGACAATGCCGGTTTCTGCTTGACATTCCTTTCGGATTGTGGTACAATAATACCACGAAAACACAGGAGAATGAACCATGGATTTTAATGAGCCGGGAAAGGTTTTTCTCGCTCCTTTGGCGGGAGTGACCGATCGGGCGTTTCGGGAAATTTGTCGGGAGCAAGGTGCCGACGGTGTCTGCACCGAAATGGTCAGCGCTAAGGGCATTTGGTACAAAGATAAAAAAACCGCCGATTTATTGTACTTCGGCGAAAAAGAAGAACCTTGCGGAATTCAGTTGTTCGGTTCCGAAGCGGAGATCGTTGCCCACGGTGTGACTCACGCTCTGACCTATCGACCCGCTTGGGTGGATATCAATATGGGGTGTCCCGTGCCGAAAATCGTGAAAAACGGGGACGGAAGTGCCTTGATGAAGGATCTTGCCAAGGCGGAAGGCGTGATCCGTGCCGCCATAAAAGCTGCGGGGCAGATCCCCTTGACTGTAAAATTTCGGCTGGGTTTCGAGGAAGATATTGCGGTGGAATTTGCCCGAATGTGCGAATCTGCCGGCGCTTCCGCCATCTGCTTGCACGCCCGCACACGGTCTCAGATGTATTCGGGAAAGGCCGATTGGTCCGCCATCGGTCGGGTGAAAAACGCCGTAAAAATTCCCGTCATGGGTAACGGCGATATTTTTGCTCCCGAAGACGCCGTAAAAATGTTTGAAACTACGGGGTGCGACCACGTTATGGTTGCCCGCGGCGCTTTGGGAAATCCCTTTTTGTTTTCCCAAATCAAGGAATTGCGGCAGACGGGGACTTATACCGTGCCGTCGTCGGTGGAAAAAGTGAAAACGGCGCGAAGAATCGCCGAAAAAATGTTGGAATACAAACCCGAAGTTTTGGCGGCCGCTGAGGCGAAAAAGCAGGCGGCGTGGTGCGTGAAGGGATTGCGGGATAACGCAAAGTATAAAAATCGCATTTTTGCTTCCCGCTCGTCTTCCGAGTTGTTTGAAATTTTGACGGAATATCAGGAAGTTTTGGAGAAAACCCATGAATAAAATTACTCACGCTATTTTTGATTTTGACGGAACCTTGGCGGATTCTCAGGGATATTGGACGATGCTCAACCCGATGATCTTGCGGGAGCGAGGGTATTCCGTGGACGACGCGGATTTTGAAAAATGCAAAACGGCGGCGTTGCCCGATTGGGAATATCTGAAGAAAAAGTACGGACTTTCCGATGAAGACTGCCCCACCTTCCAAGAGACCATGGAATATATCGACTTGTTTTACCGCACCGAAATGAAACTGAAACCGGGCGTTTTGGAATTTTTGGACTATTTGAAAGCGCAAAATATTTCCATGGC
Source organism: Eubacteriales bacterium (assembly GCA_045534395.1). Classification (GTDB taxonomy): domain Bacteria; phylum Bacillota; class Clostridia; order Oscillospirales; family UBA644; genus RGIG995. The sequence continues at coordinate 3,118 of JAZSJP010000208.1, forward strand.
GGTCTTTTCCGCGACACGAGAATCGTCGGTGCGTTTGGGACTTGCCTGCCTCGGCATCGACGGCTATTTCGACGCCGTCTGTTCGGCGGGAGATTGGGGCACCACCAAAGGACACGTTGAAACCTATCACCGCTGTCTCGATCGGTTGGGCGCAAACGCGGAAAATTGTATCATGGTGGAAGACGCGTTGTACAGTATGAAAACGGCAAAAGCCGTGGGCATGAAGGTTTACGCCATTGCCGAACCTTGCTTTGCCAAGGACGAGGCGGAAATCCGCGCTCTTGCGGACAAGTATGCCGAGCATTCCATGACGGAATTTATGGATTAAAAGCAGAAAGAGGCGATCTTCGTTTCCGAGGGTCGTCTCTTTTCTGTATTCTTCGATTATAAATCGTCGACGTCCTGAATCGGGGTATCCCCCTCTCGCGTGACGCCGGTGTAGCTGCCGTCCACGTCGGATCGGATTGAGTCATCACGGGTCTTCCGGAAGGAACGGGCTAACGAAACGGGATCAACTTGGGTGCGCTCGTCGGTTGACTGCGCCGAAGAATTTTTTTTCTGTTCCATTGTATCACCGAGAGTAGTTTGCACCTCGGTGATTTTTATATGTATGGAAATTTTTTCTTACGAATCGTCAAAGCCTTTGCGAAGTGTTTGCAAAATCTTTTTTTCTTTTCGGGAAATTTGCACCTGGGTCATACCCAAAGCTTCGGCGGTCTGTTGCTGGGTTCGAGCGTAAAAATATCGCAGCGTAATAATCTGCCGTTCTATTGGGGGAAGTCCGGAGATTCCTTCCTTTAAGGCAAGCAGATCCCACGGATCAACGGATTGTTTTTCCGGTACCGTATCACCTAAAGAAAGACTTCCGTCTTCCGTCACCGGTGCTTCCAAGGAGACGGGGCGAGCAACCCCTTCCAGCGCCTGTAAAATTTCTTCCCGGGAAAGTTCCGTTTCGGTACATAATTCCGAAAGGGTGGGCGATGCACCCGTGCGGTTGGAAAAATCTTGTTCTGCCCGACGGATTTTCAAATAATTCTCTTTTATTGTTCGGCTGACTTTTACCGAACCGTCGTCCCGCAAAAATCGACGCAATTCTCCCAAAATGACGGGAACGGCGTAGGTGGAAAAGCAGACGCCCCGATCCGAATCAAAATTTCGAATTGCCCGCAAAAGTCCCATCATGCCCACTTGATACAAGTCGTCAAATTCCTGACCGCTTGCCAAGAACCGACCTACCAGCGAAGTTACCAATCGGGCGTGTTGTTGCATGGCTCTCTCTTCGGCTTGGGACGGGGTTTCTCCCGCAACGGAACGAATCTCAAAGGTCGTTTCGTTCATGGCGGCCACCTATGTACTTGTCCATGATGACGGTGGTGCCTTTCCCCGGCAGGGAACGGACGCGGATTTTGTCGCTGAAGCCTTGCATAATGGAAAATCCCATGCCCGCCCGATCTTCGTTGCCCGTGGTAAAGCAAGGAGTCATGGCTTTTGGAATGTCGGAAATGCCTCGCCCACGATCCCGAACGGTAATGCGGATCTTCTGTTCTTCAAAAATCTGAATTTTCATTCGAATGGTGCCTTCCTTGTCTCCGTAGCCGTGTACGATGGAATTGGTTACGGCTTCCGATACGATGGTCTTGATCTCCGCAATTTCTTGTAACGTCGGATCTAATTGAGACAAAAACCCCGCCGCCGTTACCCGAGCAAAACTTTCGTTGACCGAGCGGGCCTCGAAAACCAAGGTCATTTGATTGATTTCTTTCATAGTATAATACGTCCTTTCGAGTGCAGTATTTCCCCTTTTCGACAAAATATTCCATCAACTGATTTTTACGATGCGTTTCAGGTCTGCCATTTCAAAAATGTGCGCCACGTTCTCCGGAAGTTCCGTCAGTTCCACTTCGCCTCCCAGAGAATGCATCAGCCGATATCTTCCTAATACAATAGCAATACCGCTGCTGTCGCAAAAATCCACCCGGGAAAAATTCAGCATCAAACACAGGGGAGAATATTTTTTAATCAGACCGTCGATTTCCGTCCGCAATGCCGCGGCGGTGTGGTGGTCGATTTCCCCGATGATGGAAACCGTCAAAAGTCGTTCTTGTACTTCGTACGTTATCATGTCCTTCACCTCGTTCTCATTTTAGTCTATTTCGGATTCGGATTCCGTCGAACGGGGGAGTGTTGTGAAATTTCACAATTAGTTCACAAAGATCCTATTGACAAGCGGACTAAAATTTGGTATAATGTAGTCAAAGATTAAGAATCATTCCTAAAAATGAAACAAAATTTGGAGGTATTGAATATGAAAAAATTTGTATGCGGTGTTTGCGGTTACGTTCATGAAGGAAATGCCGCTCCCGAAAAGTGCCCCGTTTGCAAAGTTCCCGCCGATAAATTTAAGGTTATGGAAGAAGGCGCAAAACTTGCCGCCGAACACGAATACGGTGTTTACGCTAAAACCGTAAAGAACAACCCCGACATCAGCGAAGAAGACAAGAAGTTTATTTTCGACCAACTGATGGCAAACTTCAACGGCGAATGTGCCGAAGTGGGTATGTATCTGTGCATGGCTCGTATCGCTCATCGGGAAGGATATCCCGAAGTGGGTCTGTATTGGGAAAAAGCCGCTTACGAAGAAGCGGAACACGCCGCAAAATTTGCTGAACTTTTGGGCGAAGATCTGGAACCCAACATGAAGGCTACCACCAAAGACAATTTGAAGTGGAGAGTCGACTGTGAATACGGCGCTACCGCCGGCAAGTTCGACCTGGCTTCCTGCGCCAAGAAGAACGGCTTGGACGCCATTCACGACACCGTCCACGAAATGGCTCGTGACGAAGCCCGACACGGCCGCGGTTTGGAAGGACTTTTGAACAGATATTTTAAGTAATTTAAAAGAAAAAAACCGCCCGCAGATGCGGGCGGTTCGTTTTATTTGGAACTTGAGAAAATGAGTTCGATTTTTTGTTGCTTCGGAATCATTCCGCATCTTCGTTCTGTCGGAGTTTCATTTTCTGCCAATTGACGTATCCGTAAATATCATTTACCAAAAACGCTAAGAAGCAAACGACCACCGAAAGATATTTGATATCACTTATGCTTGCCATGATCCACAAAGCGATTAAAACAATATCGTTTGCGGCATACGCCAAGGCGAAATACGGGCTTCTTCGAAAGGTTAGATATACTGCCAGGAAACTCGTCGTTACCGATAGAGTGCTTGGTATGATATTTGCCGTTTCAAAAAAAGTTAAAATGAAATAAAACAGAAGGGTAACGATGCCGGTGAGCCCCCACATGAAAAACGTTTCAATATTACAGATGGTGTTGACCTTAACTTCCGCCTTGTTTCCGTTGTAAGGGTGTCTCAACCAAGAGACAAGGGCAAATATCGCCATGGGCATGGTCATGCCGAGATACGTGATCATTTCCCCGTAATAAGAAAAGGAAAAGGAGATGATTCCGTATAAGAGACTGAAGATGACCATCAGAACTTGCCCGAAAGGATTTCCTTTTGCGTTAAAAATAAGGGACGTTACTCCGATGAACGAAGCGCAGAGGGTAAGATAATTTTCTCGGTCAAAGAGACAAAAAGAAATGATAATCAGCGTCGTTGAAGAACACCATAGCAGAACTTCTGTCGTTGAAAAATATTTTTTCATTAAAATCCTCCGAAAAAAAGCATTCGAATCCACGACTTCTAAGACCTAACGACGTGGAAACGAATGCTTCTGCATTTCACTACCCGGTGGCAGTTTGTATCATATTTGTTTTGTTTATTATATCATAAAAATAGGTTTTTTGCAATCAGTAGAGCCAAAGATTTACAAATATGTTAAGAAAATGCTATGAGAAACGTTCCCATAGCATTTTGACTTTTTATTCTTTGTTCAAAACTTTTTTGTGATAGGACCTTTTGCCGCATTCGGGACATTTCATATAGCGGCTTCTGCCCATGTGGGGCGCCATAAAGACGGCTTTATAGGTGGGAACGTAAAGGTGTCCGCACGCGCCGCATTGGTAATATCCCGCCACTTGTTCGATTCTTAACATGAACGGTGTGGCAATCAAAACAGGAAGAAAGCCAATCAAAATGAGCACGGTACGAAGCCATGCTTCCATGTTCACGTAAGATGCGATGATAATTAAGGCAAAAAAGATTGCGATACAAAGGAATCCGATGACGAGTTCCATGGTCAGCAAGCGTTTGTCTGCCTGTTGTTTTTCTTGGATGGTTTCCAACAGTTTTCGTTCCATTTCTTTGTTGTAGTTTTCCATAGAAACTACCTCCCCGTTTAATAAATCGTTGACTGTGATATGAAGAAGTTCGCACAGAGGCAGCATCAGGGAAGCGTCGGGCAGCGCTTTTCCCCGCTCCCATTTGGACACCGCGCGATCGGTGATTCCCAATTTTTCCGCCAACTGCATTTGGGTCAACCCCGCGTCTCTTCTCCGTTGAGCGATAAAGGTTCCGATGTTCAGCTGATTCATAGCAACCTCTCCTTTCGTTATCAGTATAGCAAAAAACGGGTGCAAAGTAAACATACCGTTGGTTGAGTTGGGATAAAATTCCCATATTATGGAAAAGTGCCTGTAAAAAACAGGCACTTTTATCTTTTCCCTTTTTCGGCGGAAGCATTCCGCCGACCTTAGCTTTTCTTTCTTGGTTCTTCTTTCTTTTCGCAAAAAGAAAGAAGAACAACCTTCCCTTACGCCTTGTAACTGTCCTTCAGATTGACGATCAAATTAAAGACGTTGTCCGAGTGAATGTCTTTGCAGAAATAGCCGTTGCGGACGAATTGGAAGCGGTCTCCTGCCTTTGCGTCTGCCAAAGCGGGTTCCACTTTGCAGTTTTTCATCACCGTCAACGAATCGGTGTTCAGAAGATCCATATAAGTCTGACCTTCGGGCAGATCAAAGACGTTTTCCTGAGTGAACAGGCGGTCGTACATACGGATTTCCGTGTCCACGGCGTAGTCGGTGGAGACCCAATGGACGGTGCCCCGAACCTTGCGTCCGTCGGCGGGCATACCCGATCCGGTTTCCAAGTCTGCGGAGCATTTCAGTTCCACGACGTTTCCGGTTTCGTCCTTGACGATCTCATCACAACGCACGATATAAGCACCCATCAATCGGCATTCTCCGCCGGGTTTCAGACGGTGGAATTTGCCGGGAGCGTCTTCCATAAAGTCACTGCGTTCCACGTAAAGGGTACGGGTGAAGGGAACCTCACGGGTTCCGGCGTTTTCGTCTTGAGGATTGTTTGGCAGAGTAAAATATTCCACTTTATCTTCGGGATAATTGGTAATCGTTATCTTTAACGGGTCGATGACCGCCACACGACGGGGCGCCGTTTCGTTCAATTCGGCGCGGATGCAATGCTCCAAAAGTCCGATGTCTACAATAGAATACGCCTTGGCAACGCCGGCTTTTTTCACGAATTCCAGAATGGAAGAGGGGGTATAGCCCCGGCGGCGAAGGCCGCACAGCGTGGGCATCCGGGGATCGTCCCAGCCGCCGCCCCGGCCGGTCTCCACCAATTCCCGCAAAAAGCGCTTGCTCATGACGGTATAGGTCAGGTTCAGACGGGCAAATTCTCTCTGCTTGGGACGGGGGCGGATATCAATATTCTCCGTGACCCAATCGTACAGAGGACGGTGGTTTTCAAATTCGATGGAGCACAGGGAATGGGTAATTCCCTCAATGGCGTCCTGAATGGGGTGGGCGTAGTCGTACAGAGGATAGATGCACCACTTGTCTCCCTGACGGTGGTGGGAGG
>JAZSJP010000003.1:0-1622 GCA_045534395.1 Eubacteriales bacterium
AAAAAAGAATTGATGGTGCAATTTTGCATTGCATACTGCGGTATTTTGGCAAAGCACGAAGTGTGCGCCACCGCAATGACGGGAAAATTGGTTTCCGACACTACCGGTTTAAACGTCTTCCGCTTCTTGGAAGGCAAGGGCGGCGGTGCGGAACAGATTGCATCTCGGGTCGCCTATGACGAGATCGACTTGCTTCTCTTTTTCCGCGACGCTTCTCAGCAAAAAATGTCCGAGGAGGAAGATACCCTTCTTCGTCTTTGTGATATGCACAACGTTCCCTTCGCCACCAACATTGCAACGGCGGAAGTCTTGGTTTGTGCTTTGGGCAGAGGAGACCTGGATTGGCGGGAGATTTATCACTCCGACCGCAAAAAAGAAATCAATTTGTTTTAAGTGCATGAAATAAGGACATACATTCTTATTTCTGAAAGGAATTTTTTATGGCTATGGAAATCAAAGCCCCCCGGGGAACCAACGACGTTCTTCCGTCGGAATCGTATCAATGGCAACAGGTGGAAGACGCCGCTCGCCGGATTTGTGACCGTTTCGGGTATCGGGAAATCCGTTTTCCCACCTTTGAATCCACCGAATTGTTTGAACGCGGCGTGGGTGATACCACCGACGTTGTTCAAAAAGAAATGTACACGTTCAAAGATAAGGGCGATCGTTCCGTAACCCTTCGTCCCGAAGGTACCGCCTCTGCCGTGCGGGTTTGTTTGGAGCACGGTTTGTTTGGGGGATTGTTGCCCTTGAAAGCGTATTACGTTATCTCTGCATTCCGTTACGAAAAGCCTCAAGCGGGTCGCTTCCGTGAATTCCATCAATTCGGTGCGGAATTGTACGGTTCTTCCTCTCCTCAGGCAGATCGCGAAGTTATCGAGTTGGCATCTTCCTTTTTGAAGGAATTGGGTTTGGACGGAATTTCTCTCAATATCAATTCCATCGGTTGCCCCGAATGCCGTAAGCGGTATCACGCGGCGTTGAAGGAATATTTTTCTTCCCGCTCCGAGGAACTGTGTGAAACCTGCCGCGGCCGTCTTGACCGCAATCCCATGCGGATTCTGGACTGCAAATCTCCCGTTTGCAAGGGAATCGCCGCCGATGCTCCCGTGATCCTCGATTACCTTTGCGATGATTGTAAAGAACATTTCGAGACTCTGAAAGCCTCGTTGGAAAACGCCGGCATCGACTATTCCGTCGATCCTCATATCGTGCGCGGATTGGATTATTATACTCGCACCGTCTTCGAGTTTATTGACCCCGTTTCCGGTCTTACTTTGGCGGGCGGCGGACGGTACGACGGTCTGGTCTCCGAATTGGACGATAGAATGCAGGTCTGCGGTCTCGGTTTTGCCGCCGGGTTGGAACGTCTTATAAGCGTCATGAAAGAGCGCGGACTTTTTGCCGAACTTGATCGTAGCGGCGTCTACGTTGCCGCCATGGGCAAGAATGCGATTCCTTCGGCAAACCGTCTCGCAACGGATCTGCGCAACCTTGGGATTCGCGCTGAAACCGATCTTATGGAGCGCTCTCTCAAAGCGCAGATGAAATATGCAGACAAAACCAACGCCCGTTTCGTTGTAGTAATCGGTGATAACGAAGTGGAGAGCGGAAACGTTACC
>JAZSJP010000040.1:0-13709 GCA_045534395.1 Eubacteriales bacterium
GGTGATTTTGATACAAAATCGGGGGTATCGGATACTCAAAATCGTACGGGTCACACGTCTAAAAAGATGATCGAAAACTACGAAAACAACATTAAATAAGTGAATTTGTAGTGCAAAAGCGACGTTTCTTCCAACTCGGAAAAAACGTCGCTTTTTTGTGAAAACGTATTTGGGTGGAGCGGCGTGTTCTTCTTTGTTAAAAAAAAGCCTTGAAACCGTATTGACTTTTCCGAATATATATTATATAATATAGGTGCCTCGAAAGCATGAGGTTCGGTTTTAAAACGTACTCAAACCGAAAGTTTTGTAAACAACGTATTGTATATGAGGAAGTATAAAACGTGAGTAAGTTTCAACAATGGATCCGGCGGTTTCAGAAGAAGTCCGGCGGCACCCGCGGACGCAAACGGTTGCGCCACGGGAAACGGAAGCCTTTAACAAAAAAGGCAATAATATGGATTTCCGTGGGATGTTCTCTCGGAGTTTTGGTGATTGCAGGCGTGGTTTTCGGGGCAATCTTTTTTCACAATTACACGGATTACGATCACGATCCCATTACCGAAAATCCGGAAGACTTGGGTGTTGTGGCGCCGCCCGACGGCAAGTCTCATATTACGAACATTGCTCTCTTCGGGATTGATTCTCGGGAAGAGAATTATCGCGGACTTTCCGACACCATTATGATCATCTCCATTGATACCGATACCGGCTCCATCAAGTTGGTGTCTGTCATGCGGGACAGTTTGGTGAAGGTGGAAGGTCACGGATATCAGAAGATCAACGCGGCGTACAGCATCGGCGGACCTGAGTTGGCAATTAAAACCTTGAATCAAACTTTCCGGCTGAATATCTTGGAATACGCTACCGTTGATTTTGTGGGCATGGCGGAAATCGTAGACGCCGTCGGCGGCGTGGAAGTAGAATTGACCAAATATGAGATTTCTCAAGTCAATGACTGCATTACCGAGTTGGCGCAGCGGCGGGGACTTCCCAAAGATTACGTCTCCAAAGCAGGTGTTCAGACTTTAAGCGGAGTGCAGGCGGTTGGATTCTCTCGGGTGCGCAAGGTTCCCACCGTTAACGGAACGCGGGACGATTACGGTCGTACCGAACGTCAGCGGTTGGTGATGAATCAGCTGTTCCAAAAGGCGTTGCAAATGCCTTTGACGCAGTATCCTACCTTGATTAAAGCCATGCTGCCTTATATCCGTACTTCCATGGGATACGATGATATTTTCTCTTTGGCAAAGATTTTAAAATCCGATCAGGTCACTATGGAGCAGGGGCGGATTCCCATTGACGATTCGGTTATCAGCAGCGGGTTTAACGTTCCTTATATCGGCTCTTGCGTTTATTACGATTTGGAATATGCCGCGGATCTTCTCAACGCCTTCCTCTTTGACGATATTACCTTTGAGGATTACGTTGCCGCTAACGGAATTCGGAAAAACGCATGGTACGGCTCTACCGGTTCTTCCGGCGGTTCGAGTTCGCAAAAACCCAAGCCTACCGATACGTCGACAAATTCTACCGAGACTACAGACACTTCCGCTGCGACCGATACTGAGACCGTAACCGATTCGGGCACCGTTACCGATACCGAGCCTTCGGTGTCTACCTCGTTGCCTATTTTGCCGTCAACCACCGATACGTCGGAGAATACGGATTCTTCGTCCGGGACGGGTTCTTCTTCCGCTCCCGCGACCGACGGCGGCACCTCTTCCGATACGCAGGATTCGGGTACGGAAACCGATACGGAATCGTCCGAAACCGAAACCGACTCTTCCGATGATTAAAAGATTTGATGTACAGTTCTGCATAAACTCTGAGTTTATGCAGAACTTTTTCTGTATTTTACTACTTTTTTTACATTTCCCCCCTTGCAATCTTACCTATAATGTGTTATAATGATTTATTATACAGAGAAAATCGACATTCCCCGACACGAATAGGAAGGAAAGATGTATGAACGTTGCAATTATCGGTTTCGGTGTGGTAGGCTCCGGTGCTTACGATACCGTTCTGGACGGAAAAACCGACCTTAAGGTGAAAAAAATATTGGATCTGGCGGTTCGCCCCGGTATGGAACACGTGATGACTACCGATTACAACGAAATTCTGACCGACGATTCCATTCAGATCGTTGCGGAATCCATCGGCGGACTGCACCCCGCCCGAGAGTTGGTGCTTTCAGCACTCAACGCCGGAAAACACGTGGTTACTGCCAATAAACTGCTTATGGCAACCTGTTATCGGGAACTGATGGAAGCGGCGGCAAAAAACGGCGTCGTGATCCGTTTCACCCCCTCTGCCGGCGGCGGAATTCCTTGGCTTTCTTCTCTGCACCGTACTGCCCGAGGCGGAAAGATCAATAAAATCGAAGGAATTTTAAACGGCACCACCAACTTCATTTTGGATAAAATGGCGCGTGAAAACGCTGATTTCCAAGAAGTTCTTTCCGAGGCACAAGTCCTGGGATATGCGGAAAAAGATCCTTCTTCCGATATCGACGGATTGGACGTTTGTTATAAGGTGGCTCTGTCTTGTAACGTTGCTACGGGGCTGACGGCATCTCCCGACGAAATTCCCGCTTTTGGAATTCGGCATATCCGCAAATGCGATTTTGAATGGTTTAAAGCACAGGGAAAAACCTGTAAGCTTTTAGGCAATTATCGCCTCAATTCCGACGGTTCCGTGGCTCTTTTCGTTCAGCCTGCCGTGGTAGACCGTGATTCCCTTTTTGCCTCGGTGCGTAAGAATTTTAATTTGATTTCTTTGCACGGAGATCGCGTGGGAGAATTGTCCTTCTACGGTCAGGGTGCGGGAAAAGATCCCACCGGTTTTGCGTTGGTTCAGGATATGTTGGATCTTTCGGAAGGCGTTGCGGAATCGGGCTATGAATACGAACCCGCTATAGTGGATAACTCTCAAGTCACCTTCTCTTATTACGTGCGCACCCCCGACGGTACCGTGACGGTGACGGAAGAAATGTCCGTAGCCGCTCTGACGGAATACGTAAAAACCTTGCCGGAAGAAACTTTTGTGGCGGCAATTTATACGAAATAATTCTTCCGTTTTTCGGAGAGAAGGAATAAAGTTATGTTGAAAGTCGTAAAATTCGGTGGGTCGTCTTTGGCGTCTGCCGAACAGTTTGCCCGGGTCAAGGCGATTGTGCAAGCCGATCCTTCCCGTAAGGTGGTGGTAGTTTCCGCGCCGGGAAAACGCTTTTCGGGAGATACCAAGGTCACTGACCTTTTGTATATCTGCCACGCTCATATTAAATATCATGCTCCTTTCGACGACGTTTTTGAAGATATTGCAAGCCGGTATCGGGAAATTGCTTCCGGCTGCGGACTGCAACAGGATCTGGAATCGGAATTTGAATCGGTCAAAGCGACCATTCAAAAAGCGCCTACGGCGGACGTCATTGCTTCCCGAGGGGAATATCTCAACGCCAAATTGATGGCGGAGTATTTGGGATATACCTTCGTGGATTCCAAAGATTGGCTTTGCTTTAATTACGACGGAAGAGTGGATTTCGAAAAATCTTACGCCGCCTTGAAGCAACTGTTTCTGCAATCGGGAAAGGTGGTTTTGCCCGGATTTTACGGAGCTATGCCCGACGGGGAGATCAAAACCTTTACCCGTGGCGGAAGCGACGTAACGGGAGCCATTGCCGCCGCCGCGTTGGACGCCGACGCCTATGAAAATTGGACGGACGTTTCGGGCATTTTGATGGCAGACCCCCGCATCGTGGAAAATCCTCGTCCCATTGAACAGGTCACCTTTGCGGAATTGCGGGAACTGTCTTATATGGGAGCCGACGTGCTTCATGAGGAAACGGTTTTTCCCGTGCGTCAAAAAAATATCCCCCTATACATAAAAAATACCAACGACCCCACCGCATTGGGAACGCTGATTTTGGAAGAATTTGAAAAGGAAAGCGAAGAGGACAAAAAACGCTTCGTTACCGGGATTACCGGGCGGAAAAATTATTCCATCATCACCCTTTCCAAGGCGCGCATGAACGGCGAGCCGGGCTTTATCCGCCACGCTCTGAAGATCATGGAAAAATACGGAATTGCCGTGGAATACATCACTTCCAGCATTGATTCTTTTTCCGTGGTGGTTTCTACTAAGCAAATTGAATTTTCTCTCCACGATCTGACGGCAGATTTAAACGAGGTTTTGAATCCCGACCGCATCAAAGTCGATCACGGCATCAGCCTTGTGGCGGTGGTGGGACGAAGAATGGCTTGGAACGTAGGTGTTTCGGGCAGATTGTTTGCCACCTTGGGAGAAAACAGTATCAACATTCGCATGATCGAACAAGGCTCCGATGAAATCAATATTATCATCGGCGTCGACGATAAAGATTTTACAAAAACCATTCGTGTTCTCTACGATAGTTTTACTTAATATACGGAGGAATTATATGAAATTGTACAACGTTGCCGTTCTCGGTGCTACCGGTGCCGTAGGACGCGAAATGCTTAAGGTTCTGGAAGAACGGAACTTCCCCATTGGAGAACTGCGCCTGCTGGCTTCTGCCCGCAGCGTCGGAAAGGAAATCGAATTCAGGGGGCAGAAAATCGCCGTTCAGGAAGCTTGTGCCACCGCTTTTGAAGGCATGGACATTGTTTTGGGCGCTTCTACCAACGCCGTTGCCAAAGAATTGGCACCTCATATCGTAAAGGCGGGTGCCGTTTTTGTGGATAACTCCAGCGCCTTCCGTATGGATCCCGACGTTCCCCTTATTGTTCCCGAAATCAACGGTGACGATGCCAAGAAGAACAAGGGAATCATTGCAAACCCCAACTGCTCCACCATTATTACCTTGGTTGCAGTCAACGGAATCAACAAGTTGTCTCCCATTCAGTCTATGGTGGCGTCCACCTATCAGGCAGTCAGCGGAGCCGGTGCCGCCGGGCCCGTAGAATTGGAAGAACAGACCAAAGCTCTTGCGGAAGGGAAGCCCGTAGTCTGCAACACCTTCCCCTATCAGATTGCCGCAAACCTCATTCCTCAAATCGGCGGATTTAACGACGACGGTTACACCACCGAAGAAATGAAGATGCAGAACGAAGGACGCAAGATTATGCATTTGCCCGAATTGACCGTTTCTTGTACCTGTGTTCGGGTTCCCGTGGTTCGTTCTCACTCCATTATGGCCACCGTCAAAACTGCCGATAAACTGACTGTGGAACAGGTTCAACAAGCCATTGCCAACGCTCCCGGTTGCGTTTTGGTGGATAACCCTGCCGAAAAGAAATACCCCATGCCCCTCGATACGTCCGATCAGGATCTGGTCTTTGTGGGACGTATCCGCAAGGATCTGACCGACGATAACAGCATCGTTCTTTGGTGCTGCGGAGACCAGGTTCGCAAAGGTGCGGCTACCAACGCCATTCAAATCGCAGAGTTGTTGACGAAATAAAAATGTCGTTCTTTTTCGCAATCCGAGCCCCTCATGCACTCACGGTACGCATCGGGGCTCCTGCAGCGAAAAATAACTTCTGTTTTGCCCATATTGTTGATTCCCCTCATGTTTTGTGAGGGGGATCTTTAAGAAATGTACGATGAAATTACGATGAAACAGACTTTTGAAATTATTGATTTTCATACGCACCCCTTTATCGAAGCGAGAAATAATATTTGTGCGCATCTTGATTATTGCGACATGGATGCCCAAAAGACCAAAGACGAAATGGAATCTCTCGGAATTTCCAAAATCTGTGGATCGGTGATTAAGGGAGCTCTTCCCGGAGATACCCCATGGACAACCGTGGAGAGAAACAACGAAACGGCGTTGGAATTGAAGAAATTGTATGGTGATTTCTATGTCCCCGGGTTCCATATTCACCCCGACTATCCGGAAGAATCGGTTGCGGAAATGGATCGGATGCACGCTTTAGGTATTAACCTGATCGGTGAGCTGGTTCCCAATATCGACAATTGGAGTTGTAAATACGATTCTCCCGTGCTTTCCGATTTGTTGAATCATGCCGGGAAAATGGGTATGACCGTCAGTTTTCATTCCATGGACGACGATGCCATGGACACTATGGTGCAACAACATTCCGACGTTGTTTTCGTCGCCGCCCACCCCGGGGAAAAATCTGCTCTTTTGCGCCATATTGAACGTGCCAAGAAAAACGAAAATTATTATCTGGACATTTCGGGTACAGGTATTTTCCGCTACGGAATGTTGCGCCGCGCCATCGACGAAATGGGTTCTGACCGTATCTTGTTCGGAACCGACTTCCCCGTCTGTACTCCCGGCGTTTATCTCGGCGGTGTTCTGTATGACCGACAAATCACCGACACGGAACGGGAAAAAATTCTTTCTCTCAATGCAAAACGCTTACTTAACTTATAAAACAAGGGTGTCTCCGTTGGTTGGAGACACCCTAAATATTTTATTTTTCTCGGCGAATGTAATTCGCCGAGTTTTGCTTTTCTTTCTTTTTAAGTGAGACCCAAAAAACTCAAGCCGTAGGCGTAGTGTTTTTTTGATGGTCGACACTTATGCAGAGGCTGGTTCTTTTCTTTCTTTTCTCATGAAAAGAAAGAAAAGAACGCCTTAGTCCCCGTTACAGCATCTTCGCTCTTAATTCTTTTGCCGAGAGGGGCGACAGGTCTGCGGGAGCCACGTCGAAGACGGTGATGCAGCCGCTGATGCCCCGTTCGTGCATCTTGTACAGGGCGCGGGCGTATGCCGTGATGACCGACGCCGTAAATTCCGGATTGGAATCCAAGGTCAACTTGTATTCAATCACGTGCTTATGTTCCTTGTCCCAGCCGGTGGCACCCGTGCGGATCACACTTCCGCCGTGGGGAAGACCTGCGTGGTTTTCATTCAATTCGTCCATGGAGATGAAATGAACGGTGGTATCGTAATCGGCAAAATAGTTGGGCATGGTTTTGATTTCATGTTCAATTTTTTCTCGGTCGGCACCTTCTTTTGCCACCACAAAGCACTCTCTCGTATGCTTTTGACGGGTGGTCAGTTGCGGATTTTCTCCCCGACGCACCGATTCCATGGCGCTTTCTACCGGCACCGTGTATTGCCGAGCGTCGAGAACGCCTTCAATGCGGCGAATGGCGTCGGAATGCCCTTGGCTGACACCCTTTCCCCAAAAGGTGTAATCGGCACCGTCGGGCAAAATGGCGTTGGCGTAAAGTCGGTTCAGTGAGAACATTCCCGGATCCCAGCCGGCGGAAATCAGCGCAATATGTCCCGATTTCAACGCCGCTTCGTTTACTGCGTCAAAGTGTTCGGGAATTTTCGCATGGGTGTCAAAACTGTCGATGACGTTGTATTTTTGCGCCAAAGCGGGAGTCATTTTCGGAAGATCGGTGGCACTTCCGCCGCACAGAATCAAAACGTCAACGTCTGCGTTGCCCCGTTCCAATTCTTCTGCGGAAAAAACCGGCGTTCCGTGAGTTTGTACCGTTTCGGGAGCACGGCGGGTGAATACCCCCACCAATTCCATATCGGGTGCTTCATGGACAGCACATTCTACGCCTTTTCCCAAATTTCCGTATCCGTAAATTGCAATTTTCATCGTTTTCCACCTTTAAATTACTTATTATCTTCTTTGTTTCCAAATTTTTTCTTAGTAAATATTGCGCCGAGAAAGACCAAAAATCCCGGCAGAATAAATTGCACCGCCCTCAGAATTGCATAGGCATAGAGGGGCGCGGAACCCATGGAAATATCGTATCGGTACGCATCTACTCCAAAGCGTATGGCAAATCCCAACAACAGAAGGGCAGACACAGCGTATAAAAACTTATGTAGATTCGATTTTTTCATCTTCCATTGCTCCTTTTTCCTAAGGCAGGTTAGTCAAAGTCAAAAACCACTTTCTTTTCATCCGGATTCCATTTCAATTTTGCGTCAAAAGAATTCCCGGTTCGGGGAGAGACGAACCCCACCAATTTTGCCGTGGTTCCCGTTGTCAACAGAGATTTCGCCGCCGAGAGGGGAATGACCCGACCGCACATGGTGTTCCAAATGGTGAATTTGCAGTTTTTTTCCTTGTAATTCATACAACCGTAGCCGTATTTTCCCTTCACTACGGTACCACCGCACAGGGGACAGATTCCCACCTCGTCTCGGAAAAATCCGTCGTATACGTCGGTTTCGGGCGTCGCTTCCCGATGCACCGAGGCAAAGACCTGGGCAATCTCTTGTTCCGCAAGCCCCACGCTTTCGTCTACGGTAATCTCCCCCCGATAAACGGCTTTCAGCGCCTTGCCCAATTCCGAGGTCTTGTATTTGTCCATGGAAATCTCCATGCGCAAAAGAGCTTCGATGAGATAAATCCCCTTGGGAAGAATGGTGTAAACGTCCTTTTTCAGTTGAATATATTCGCTCTTGCGGGCGTTGTCGATGATTCCCGTCCGCGTGGCTTCGGTGCCCAATTCCAATCCCTCGAAAATGGCGCGGTATTCTTCCGCATCGTCTTCGGTCTCAATGTTGGCTTTTTCCTCTCGGAAGGGATTTTTCAGATAATTATTCAGCGTCTCGATGGTATAATGTTTCGGCGGTGTCGTTTCCTTTTCCACGGGCGTAAAGGCGGTGCTGACTTTGTCTCCCTTGGAAAGATTGGGCAATACTTTATCTTTTTGTCCGCCGTCGTCGTATTTCGTCCAGCCGGGTGCCGTAATGACGGTTCCCTTCAGTAAAAATTCTTCCATGCCTCCCACGTCAATGGTAATTTCAGTCTTTTCCGCCAAGCATTCTTCGGAACAAAAGACCGCCACAAAACGCCGCATGACCGTGGAATAAACCTGAAATTCTTTTTCCGACAAGTTCGCCTTGGACGGAATTTTGTAGGTGGGGGTCAGAGCCGAGTGGGATTCGATTTTGGAATCGTCAAAAATGGTCTTTTTGAACTTAAATTCCACAGGATACCCAATTTTTTTGACGCCTTCCAGCACCTTTTTGATTTTATCCTGTTCCGCCGTCGCCAAATATTCCGAGTTGGTACGGGGATAGGTCAAATATCCCGCCTCGTACAATTTTTGCACGATGGCAAGGGATTCTTCCATGGGCATCTTGTACTTTTTCCCTAAAACGTTTTGCAAGGTGGAAAGGGAATACAATTTTCCCGGATTTAAGGTGGTCTTTTTCTTTTTGATACCGGTGACGATGGCGTCGGCTTCATTGTATTTTTGACAAAATGCCTCAGCTTTTGCCTTTTCGTCTTTGGAAAACTTGGTTTTCGACGTCAGTTCTACTACTTCACCATTGGTCTCCGCCTTGGAAACGACGGCGTAATAAATATCGGGAACGAAGTTTTTAATTGCCATATCCCGGTCGTAAATGGCTTTGACGATGGGAATAATGACCCGCCCTACCCGGAGCAGAGATCCGGTTTTCAAGGTGGCGTACCGGGTCAGGTTAACGCCGTACAGCCAATCCATGTAGGTGCGGGCGTACCCTTCTCGGGCTAAGTTGTCGTAGTTGCTTTCGTCGGGCAATTCTTCCAATGCCGCCAAGATGGTCTGGGGCGTTTGGTCGGGTAACCACAGGCGTTTGAAGGGTTTCGTAATTGCTCCGTCAAAGGCTTTTGTGACACAGGTGCGAACGATGATTTCTCCTTCGCGGTCGGAGTCTCCCGCGTTAATAATGGTGTCGACTTTATCCCATTTACACAGATTTTGAATTATCTGAAATTGCCGCACAACACCTTCGTCGGGTTGTTTGTTGTCCCCCGACTTGAGATGAAACTTGAATTCCTTTGGAAAACAGGGGAGATTCTCCATGCTCCAACGGGTTTTCCCTTCGGGTAGGGGGGAATATTCCTCAATATCCGCCAGGGAAAATAAATGACCGAACGCCCAGGTGACTGCGTAACGGTCGCCCTGGTAATAGCCGTTTCGTTTATTCAGTTTGTCTTTGTTCCCTTCCTCAATGGCGGCGACGATATTTCGCCCGAGGCTGGGCTTTTCGGCAATAATCAGTTGCATGAAAAATCCTTAACTGTATTTCTTTTTTGCGGCTTTTACCTTTTGGTCAAAAGCAAGTTTTTCCAAAGAAAATCCGCTGTATTTTTCCCAAGGTTTGAAGGATTCCTTGAAGGCGTCTTTGAAAAACGCACGCAATGCGTCAAATCCGTGCGCGTCGTTGACCATGGCGCAGAGGCAAAGGTCTTTGGACGGGTCGATAAACGCCAAAGCTTTGCTTCCGTCGTGGTCTGCGAATTGCCAATAAAAGGTTTCGTTCTTCTCTTCCCAAAGACCGATTCCCGCCGTCCATTTCAATCCCCCGAACAATTCTACTTGGGGTTGAAGCATTCTTTCCAACGTCAAGGGGGTCAGGCATTTTTTCGAAGTTTGCGGTACGAAAAGCTTATTTAAAAACAGACAGTAGTCGGTGGGGGTGGTGTAAAAGAATTTGGACGCATTGGGTTTTTCTGCCCGAACCTTGAGAAGAGCCTCTCCCTTGATATGAGGGTGGGCAAAACGGTCTACGTATTCGTCCTTCCAAACAAAAGACGAAGAGTGCATTCGAAAGGGCTGAAAGACCAATTCGTTTACCAAGGTCTGTAAGTCGGTTTTTGTCGCTTGCTCCATGGCGCGTTGCAAATAAAGAAGGGCGTAGTTGGAATACGAAAAGGTCGTGGTGGGCATCAATTCAAGATGCGTGGGCAACGACGGGTGTTTGTGTTTTGGGAATCCGGAAGTGTGAGACAGTACCGACCGTCCCGTGACGTAGTCCAAGTTCCGTTCTCCCGGCAAAAAGGGTTCCGCCGTATATTCCGTCAAGGGGCGGTTTAAATCCAAAATTCCTTCTTCGTGCAATTTCCACGCGGCATATGCCACCACCGGCGCGGCCAATTGGTCTCCCCAAAAGACGCTGTCCGTCGTCAGGGGAGAGTTGTCGTTTTGATTTTGAATCCCCGCGGCACCTTTTAACAAAACCGAGGCTTCTCCGCAGACGGCGACGGAGATTCCCTTGCAGACCGTTCGGGTCAAAATTCCCGTCAAACGGTCGGTCAGTTCTCCACGGTATTTTTCTGTTTGAATTCTGTTGTAATCCATACGGTTCCCTCTTTTGTTGCTATCCACTCTATTATAGCACTTTTTTTTGCAAAATGCAAGTAAATTGAAAAAATGGCACGAAAAGTTTCATTCCTATTGACTTTCGCCGCCGTTTGCGGTATAATAATCTTATCAGAAAAAAGGAGAGATGAGCGTGAGAAGCAAACAAAATCCCTTTTGGGTCGTACTTTGTTCCTTGGTTTGCGTTGCCGTTGGGGTAACGGTTTTGGCGTGCCTTCCTTCGTGGAACGGTATGGGTGATATGTCTGCCTTGCAAGCCATTCTCTATACGGTGAGGCAATGGTTCGCATAATGAAAAAAACACTTTGTTTTTGTCTTTTCCTTTGTGCGTTGCTGTTGTCCGGTTGTTCTTCCCGTCCCGTGGAAGGGCAGACCTGGGCGTACGATACGCTGTGCACGGCAACGGTATGGGGAGGACACGATACCGCTGCCGTTTTTGCGCAAGCCGCGGCTGAGGGACAGACCCTTTTGTCTTCCGACGGTGCCAAGCAATTTATTGCATCTTCTCCCGGGGAGACCATAGAAATCAATGCAGATTTATTCAAAATCTTAAACCAAGCCGGTATATTGTATCAACTGACCGAAGGTGTCTTTGACTTGACGGTTTCCCCCTTGTCCGATTTGTGGAACGTCAATACCGCAACCCGTCCGCCCACCGACGAAGCCATTGCGGAATTGCTTCCCTTGGTGGATTTTTCCGCCTTGACCGTTGCCGAAGCGTCCCTTACCTTCTCTCAAAAAGGAATGGGAATCGACATTGGGAGCGTAGGGAAGGGATACGGCGCGGATTATACGGTAAACGCCTTGAAAAATGCAGGCGCTACCGCAGGTGTCGTCTCCTTTGGGGGAAACGTTGCCTTGTTTGGAACGAAGAACGGAGACCCGTTTCGTATCGGAATCCGCGACCCGGAAGCCGGTGCGTCGGACTATTTGGGAATTCTTACGGTGACGGATACGTCCGTGGTGACTTCAGGCGCCTACGAGCGGTATTTTGAATATACCGAAACGGTTTATCATCACCTCTTAGACGCAGCTACGGGTTATCCTCGCCAAAGTGACTTGCTTTCGGTGACGGTTGTTTGCTCCGACGGCGCTCAGGCGGACTTAATGTCCACGGCGTTGTGGCTTATGGGAAAAGACGCCGGCTGGCAGTTGTATGAAACTTTGCAACGCACAGAAGGCTTTTTACCGTGTGAAGTCATATTTGTTTGTCAGGATCACTCGGTTTTGGTCAGCGACGGAATTTCCGACCGCTTTTCCCTGACGGCAGAAAATTATTTTTTAGGATAACGTATGAACGAAAAGGTAAAAATTTGGGATATTGTATTGATCGTCGCATTGCTGACGGTCTGCTTTGTCCTGTGTTTTTTGCCGAAAGAGGAAGGTGCTGACGTCACCGTTTCCGTGGACGGCACCGTATATGCAAAAAAACCGTTGACGGAAAATTGGGTCATCGACCTTCCCGACGGTGCGAAAGTTGTGGTTGAAAACGGCACCGTTTGTCTCCTTCATTCCACTTGTCCCGACCATCTCTGTGAAAAAATGGGAACAATTTCTTTTGCCGGAGAGGTCATTCTCTGCGTTCCTCATCGAATCTCCGTTCAAATTGGGGAAAAGGAGGTGGACGCCCTTGTCGGTTAAAAAGAATTCCGCGTCTGCCGTCGCTCGCATGGGACTTTTGTTGGCTTGCGCCTTGATTTTATCTTGGGTTGAAGCGGTGCTTCCCTTCCAAATCCCCGTACCCGGGGTGAAATTGACTAATACTATTAACGTTCCCTTCGTGGTTTTTTATCAATATTCTTGCCCTGCGGCGCTGTCTTTCGGAATGTTGAGAGTTTTGTTGAGCGCCTTGTTCTTGGGGCGTCTGTCCGGCGTGTTGTTCGGATTGTGCGGCACTCTTTTTGCCGTCTGCGGCATGGCTCTTTTGAGGCGATTTCCTTGTTTCTCTTCTTTGGGAGTCAGCGCCGTCGGTGCCGTATTGCACGGAATCGGTCAATTGGCTGTGGCAAGTGTGATGCTGACGCCGACTCTTTGGAATCTCCTTCCCTTATTGAGCCTTTCTTCCGTCTTTTGCGGCGTTATCACGTGGATTCCCTTCCGCATTTTGGGGCGTTATAAGGGGCTTTTTCGCCCCCGAAAGGAAAAAAGTGTGAACAAAGATTAAAACCTTGGGAAAATACTTGCAATATTGGGAAAAATATGGTATAATATTCGATGGACAAATCGTCCGCTTTGTGAAGTTACTCAACTCAAAATCAACAGAGGAGTGAATGATAAAATGAACTACAACAAGAAAAACGTAGAAGACATCGCCGTTGCCGGCAAAACCGTCCTGGTCCGTTGCGATTTCAACGTCCCCCTGAAGGACGGCGTCATCACCAGCGATAAGCGCATCGTGGAAGCCCTTCCCACCATCAAATATCTGATGGGCCAGGGCGCCAAGGTGATCCTCTGCTCTCACATGGGCAAACCCAAGGGCGAAGTCGTTGCCAAATACTCCCTCGCTCCCGCTGCCGCCCGTCTGCCCGAGCTTCTGGGCGTGAACGTTCCTCTGGCTGCCGACACCATCGGTGAAGACGCCAAGGCCAAGGCCGCTGCGCTGAAGAACGGCGAAGTGATGCTTCTGGAAAACA
>JAZSJP010000032.1:0-4346 GCA_045534395.1 Eubacteriales bacterium
GTAAAAGGATCATGCGAAAAGTAAGAGGTCCTATAGAAACCAGCTTTCCTGCGCCAAAGATACACACGTCAGCCATAAGAACATAGAACATTACTAAAGCAATTTTATCACATCGCCTTGTTATGTGTTTAAACACAATTCTCTCCTCCCAAATAACATCTCGTCATAATTCGGAACGATCGCCAAATAAAATCAACCAAACGTCGCAAAGAAAAGACGATAATCTAAGGAATTTCCCTCTGTCAGACACGTATAAACGTATCAGGCGGAACAACCTTCCCGTCCGCAGGAAATTTTCTCTCTCTTTTGCCTTTTCAAAACGTTCCGACAGCATATCCAAAGCGTTTTGTGACAAGGGAAGCTCTCTCTTGACTAAGCCCTCTAAGTAGGCGTTGTATTTTACCGAATCACGCAACTTCGTTTTCAAATTCAGCACTTTTGAGATCCGATGCTCTTCGTTTGCCGCATTATTGTCATGACGTCGGTGAAAAGCTCCCACATAGTCGTAGGTGTAAAAAGTTTTATTATCGGCCGCACATAGCGCCAACGCAAAGTCATGAGGAGCCGGCACGGGATAGAGCAATTCTTTCCATCGCTCCAAGAATTCATTCCGAACACACATAAGCATACCCGTCCAAGAAAGAGATCGCAAAACCTCAAGAGGACTCACAGATAAAATTGATTCCGTCTCTTTGCTCTCGGGAATCAAAACGCCGTGCAAAGAATTTCCACCGGCATCAATCACCCCACCCTTACACATGAGCAGGGAAATATCGGATCGATCCGTCATAACACGGTTCATTTTTTCAATCTTATCGGTTTTCCAAAAATCATCCTGATCGCACATATAAATTAAATCCGTATCGCACAAAGTCATTGCACGATAAAAATTTTTTGCATACCCAAGATTTTCTTCGTTAACAAAAACGCTCCAACGTTCTTGAAGTTGGTATTTCTCAATGTAATTACGCGCAACTTCCACCGTATTATCCGTTGATCCGTCATCGCACATAATTACCCGATCCGGGGGGCAAGTTTGACAACGGAGCGTGTCTAACTGTTCTTCCAAAAACCGCGCACCATTATACAGAGCAATCGCTACGCCTGTCGTCATTTCACATTCTCCTCGACGGTTTTTTTCAATTCTTCAATCACGTTTCCCCAACTGTTCCCCTTGGATTGCGCCGTCTCAAAGATCTCTTTGCGAACAATCTTACCGGTAATGACCTGCTCCATTAAGTCAGCCAAGGACTTTGCATCAAAGGGATCGAAGAAATACGCATTTTCATAAGAACCCAAAACTTCATGGGCAAAGGGTAGGTCGGCGGCCAACACGATAGCACCCATTTGAGCCGCTTCAATCAAAGGATAACCAAAGGTTTCGATATAAGAGGGAAACAGCAACGTCGCCTCACAAAACTGCCGCATGACGTCTTCCCGAGGGATTTGTCCGATCCAGGAAACGTTGCGCTGCTTTTTTTGTTCGGGAAGGGTCAGTCTCACTTCAAAGGAAACCCCACGTTTTTCCAACAAAGCTGCAGCATCACAAATGCAAGAAACGTTCTTATAGGGAACGGCAGAAGTGGGATAAAAGAACAAATCACTTCTGCGGGGAATATCCACACGAAAATGCCCCAAGTCTTCTACGTTTGGAGCGATCTTTACAATGCGAGACATAGGAATCCGACATTTTTCGGCAATAGCCTCTCGCATCCATTCGGTCTGAACCATCACTTTACGGGCATTCTTTACAGAGCTTTTGATCACCTTTCCAATCAGATGCTGATACATTGCCATTCTGCGCTCGTCCGGCTTTAGAAAGGAATAATTTTTTATATCTTGAAACGGAAGAGGTTGGTGCTCATACACCACGTGCGGAGCCTTCACTCCAAAGGTAACGGTGTTTTGCAAAGAAAAAACCACGTCGGGATCCAACGAATTAATCAAAGATCTTCCGGTGAGATAATCAAAAGACAATCTTTTCAAATAACTGTTCTTTACCTGAGGAAGCACCATCACGTGGATTCGGTCGGTAGATTGGATATATTCTCCGCCAACAAGAAAATACCATTCGTTTTCCGTGTCGTTATCACGGACGTATTGGTAAAAATCTTTCAGAACGGATAGCACACCGCCGCTATTGGCAGCGATATCATTTACAACAACTCTCATGGGACCCTCATTCCTTTTAATTACAGAACTCTTCCGATAGTCACACGGTAATTTTCCAACGCCTTGTCTTTTTCAAACGATTCTGAAAACGACCGAGCAACCAAAGAGCGCATATCAACACATTCCGCATTCGTCATAGTCAGTAACTTTTGCACACATTCCGCATCTAACTGCACCCCGATGCCGTGTTCTTCCACAAGGTTTTGGGTGTCTGCGGGGATGTTGTTGATGATGGGAAGACCGAAGCGGAAGTAGTCAATGGACTTCATCGTCAGACCGACGCAGACGGACGGCTTCATGATATTCAGACCGAAATGGCACCGATTGATGATCTCCTGCTTTTTCCTGTCGTCGTAAATAGGACCGTAAAAAATCACCTCGGCACCGGCGGCTTTGGCGGAATCAATAAACTCTTGTTCCCGCTCACCTTTTCCGATGACGTGAAGGGTGACGGGTTTTTGTTGCGTAAGTCGTTCAATCAACTCGCAAATTTCCGAAATGCCGATGACGTTATTGATGGCACCCAAATAACAAAGATCAAGCTTGTCCGCGGAAAGGTTCACCGGGGCCTCCGGAAGCGTTAGAGGTTCCGCACAAAGATAAACCGCGGCGGAAGTCTCTTTGGGAAGATTCAGTTTTTGCCGGAACATTTCACATTCCGTAATGACAAAATCCGCGGCGGGAAGGCTGCGATCTCGAATCTTCGACCAAATACGAAAGACCGGTGCCAAAAGTTTTTTCAGCCGACCGAAAGGGAAGGTCTCCGGCCACAAATCAAAGACGTCAAAAATCAATCGTACCCCGGGGTGTTTCTTTTTATACCGTGCCGCATAGTGAGCAAGGAAGTTGGGAGGAATCAACACCACGATTACGTCGGGGGGCTCGGGAAGATCTTCCAAATACCGAAAGACGTCCCGGGCAAAGGCTCGGTGTGACAAAATTCGATCTGCCGAAAGATTCTTGCGATACGGACGGGCGTGGATCTGAACACAACCGGGTACGGAGCAGGTGAAAGGGGTTTTGGAAGTATGGTCGAAATCCGATGTAATATACGTCGTCCGATACCCACAAGAACGGAGATATTCGTCCGTCACGTTCAGCCGATGTCCGTAATGGTCGGAACAACTGATCAAATACGCGGTCTTTTCATCCAAGCCAATCACCTCGCGGTAGTTTAAATTATGTATATTATAACAAATAACTATCGAAATGTCAACTGTTAGGGGGAAAAGTTGCTAAATATGACAGAAAAGGGGGAAAAGTTTGCGTAAAGGCACAGGGAAAGTCATATTTCCGTAACAAAAGGAATATTCTTTCCCCGAAGAGGAAGGAGTGTTTTTATGCAAGAGTTCGGCATTGATATTTCGGCATATCAGCGAGGGTTCGATTTTAAAAGGGCGATGGAAGAGGGCGTCAAGTTCATCATTCTCCGAGGAGCGTACAGCGCACCCACCGTCATTGAAGGGGGCGGAAGGGATACCGCTTTCGTGGAATTTTACGACCGCGTAACGGCGTTGGGACTTCCGGTAGGCGTTTACCAATACACCACGGCGAGAACCGTTGACGAAGCGCGTGCGGAAGCAACATATTTCCAAGAAACCGTATTGATGGGAAGAAGGTTTGATCTTCCCGTTTACTACGACATGGAAGACGACCGATTGAAGGTACTTCCGAAGGAACAAGTCACGGAGATTGCCAAAGCTTGGTGTGACTTTTTGGAAGGGCAAGGTTACTGGGTAGGATTGTACGCAAGCCGAAACTTTTTTGAGACTTACGTCGACGACGCGCAACTGCAAGGATACTCCCATTGGGTGGCGGAATGGACGAGGGAATTGACCTATCAAGGCAACGAGAACGTGTGCGGAATGTGGCAATTCGGCGGACCTGTCAACCTTTTGCGCTCCAACATGGTTGCGGGACGCATGGTAGATCAAGACTATTTGTTGATTGACTACCCCACCAAGATCCGCGCTGCCGGTTTGAACGGATTCGGAGCAACGGAGGGATTTTTGCCCGCCCGCGGATATTTTCAACGGGGCGACTCGGGAGAAAAGATTCGGAAGATCAACGATTTTTGGTATCGGGTCTTCCCTGCTTACGCCGACAGTCTCAAACGAAACGCCGCCGACGTGTTGGGTCCGATCTTCGGAGAAAACACTGAAGCGAAGTCGGAG
>JAZSJP010000184.1:0-16851 GCA_045534395.1 Eubacteriales bacterium
GCCACGAGCGTCACTCCGCACTGCGTCGTGTCGTGGATTTCCCGGACAAATTCAAAAATCTTCGCGTGTGTCACATTGATCCGCGTCTCCGTCATGATCGCTTGATGCGCTTCGTCGACAATCAGCACGTCGTTCCGGCGAAGCTTTTCCAAGATAAACTCGCGCCGGTCAAAGTGGCTCATCGTTCGCGGCGCACCGAGTTGTCGACTCAGCCGATGAACGAAGCTCCTCAACGTCGGCGAGCTCGGCATCCGGACGAGCACCGTGTTTTCTTTGTTCGCGGAGGCGTAGGCTTCGAGTGCCGTCGTCTTCCCGATCTGCGATTCGCCGAAAACGAACGTGATCCGGTTGTACCGTCGAGCGCGTTCCACCGCGTTCCAAATCTTCCGCGACAGCGCGGTTTCCACGAACGCGAGCGGCTCCGTGCCTTCACGTTCCCGCGAAATCTCCAAAAAACGCTTCGCCCGCGCACAAAACTTGTCTTTCCCCGCGTTATGCGTTCCGGAGAAAACCTTGTGCACTGTCGTTGCATCCATGCCGATTCCCTCCGCCACTTCGTCGAGCGAAAGCCGCTTATCGACCGCCAGGTCGTAAAGCGCGAGAATCGTATCCCGATGCGGAACCGGCAACTCGCGCACCGCGTCGACCACCTTTCCGCGTTCAATTTTAATCGTGTTATTATCGTCCATAATGTTCGTTTGTTTAGGTTAAAAAGTTCCCATTCACCTCTCACCAAATCACATCCTCCTCTTCCTCCTCGTCCCGAAAACTCGCGGGAACGCGTTCCTTCTCCAAAACGCCGTCAAAATCATCGTCGCTCTCAAGCATCGCCCGCCTCCGTTGCTGATCTTCGAGCGACGCGCTCCGGCACTTTTCAAGAAACGAATCAATGCGTTCTTGATTCGCCGCAAGGCGTTCCCGTCTGTCGTCGCGCTTCGCTTTCATCAGTGCATTGACGCTTCTAAGGCTTTCCCGGAAACTGCCTTCCGCTACGCCGATGGCTTTGCGGATCTTCGCCTCGTCCGTCGCCGCGATGCGCTCTATCTCGTCAATCGAGCACCCGAGGAATCGCCCGGTTTCGTCGTAGAGCAACACGCCTCGTTCCCGCCACGCCGGATTGAAAAACGCCCACACCGCCGTCCCCGGCAAAAGGCTGATCACGCTCTGCGCACTCCGGATGCGTGCGTAAAACTTCAGCCGCATCCCGTCATAAGGTTCCTTAAATTCAATCGTGTGTCGCTCGCTCACCTTTACGCTTACCCACCACTTCCGGCAAAGCAATGCCGCTTCGCGAAAGTCCGCTTTGACTAAGTTTGGCAACCCCGCATTCCATACTTCACGAGGCGACATCTTGCGTGTGCGGAACAGATTCTCGTCCGCCGAGACCAACTCGAGAATCTCCCGACTCGTTCCCGCCGTTACCGGCATCCATTCATGGTTCGTATCTATCCGAAACTCGCCGATCCTGCGTTCTTCCCAATCGCACAAATTGTGGTTCGTGCGCCGGTTCAGCCGCTCGATCACCTCTGCATACCTCGCCGTAAATTCGTCCCACGAGCATTCTCCGGCGGAAAGACCGTCAATCACGTCTTGCGGCAACCCCGCTTTTTCGAGCTTATTGTAAAGGCGTTCCCGCGCTTTCATCAGCCCCTGCGTATCTTCCGGCACATTG
This sequence comes from Eubacteriales bacterium, assembly GCA_045534395.1. Classification (GTDB taxonomy): domain Bacteria; phylum Bacillota; class Clostridia; order Oscillospirales; family UBA644; genus RGIG995. Next base: position 1,673 of record JAZSJP010000184.1, read on the forward strand.
CGGTTGTTCCCGCGATACCCGGGCAGATGGCTCATGGCGTTGTGCACGAGCGAGTGAGAGCTTTCAAGGTGTGCCTTGTGTTTAAAGTTCCCGCGAGCCTGCCCCGCAAATCCTCCGTCCCATGCAGAGCCGGCAAGCATCGCACCGCGCTCCACGCGGATCTTTCCGCCGGAAATCTGCGTCAGCACCGCTTCCTGCTCCGCACTCACCGTCGCCGTGCCGTTTTCGATCTTCAAAACGCATCCGTCGCGGTGATAGCCGACATCTGTTAAGAGCGTCGCAAGCAGCATCGCCATTTCGGAGCCCTGCAACTGCTCGTTCGTTCCGTCTTTCCTCGGGCGCCTCGGGCGCACGCCGTAAAGCACTCGGCACCCGGAACTTTCGTCCAAGCAGGTAAATTCAAGCGGGATCACTGGAGCCGCCAAGCCCCTGTAGCTCGCCACATGGTCGTGCCACATATCGTCAAATTGGTAAACCATGCCCGGCTCAACGGCTCGCTTTACGCAGACGGGAGCCTTGAAGTCCCGCGCTGCATTCATGCCGACCTTCGCCGCCGTATTTTCCGCCTTGCTCGGCAGAAACTTCTTCCGCTTCAAATTGGCGTAGCTCCACCCGAGCGGCAAATCCGTTCCCGCCACCCTCGGCGGGCACTCCGTAAATCCCGGAATCGCTTGCGTCGCATCGCCTTTTCGCCACGCGTTATAGCGCCTTACGAGTTCTTGGTGCGCTTGCGCCACCGAACGCCCGACCCCGTATTGAAGCACCAGCCCCTTCCAAAACTGAATGAACGCTTCGGGCAAAAACTCCTCGTTCCCGCGCGGTTTGTAGTTCAGGCAAAGCGCCCGCCATCCCTCGCGTTTCCACTTCGCGAAAATCACCTGTAGGCGCTTCACCGAAAGGCAGTCCGCTCCGGAGTCCGGTCGATAGCACACTGCCAACCGTTGCGCCACTTCCTGCCAAAACACCATTTTCCCGCAACCTCGCGGGAACGCGAGAAGCTCCTCCATCACAGGTTCGAGCACCGCAATTCGCGCCCGGTTGCTCTCGCTTACGCTCAAACGCACTTCCGGCGTTTCGCTGAAAAATTTCTTCATGGCTTCAGGTTCGTCAGTCCGGCAAAACATCGCCGAGCTTGTTCTTGTATTGCCCCATGTCGAAAAGTGTCGGCCCTTCATCCGCTTCCCGCAGAAAGCCGTCCGCAATCCGTTTTGCAGTAATCCGGTAATAGGAAGAAACGGCAATCCGGAAATGGCTTCGCGCATTTTTTGCTCCGGCGGAAATATTGATACCTGCCGCGCGTTCCCGATCGAGGATACGGAACACCTGTTGGGCGTCCACATGCCATTTCTTGGCAATTTCCTGCACCGTAACCGCCGTTCTGTCCTCCGCAAACCGGAAGTCCTCCGGCACGCTGTTTCTGAGAGTTGAGTTGTCCATCGCTTTGTTTTGATTTGTGTTTATTCGTGGTTTCGTTTCCCCTCACATTCAAGGGCTATCGCTCCGCAATCGAGCCGTTCCCGTAAGAATTTTCCGGAAAGAAATCGTTGCAATCCGTGCGCTTCAAAGACCGCCGTGTATTGCCCGACACGCACGCAGACCATTTTCCCGAGAAAGGCTTCGTGCCATACTTGCCCGCGTTTAAAAACTTTCGGCACCGCTACCGTTGTCATTGTGCACCTCCCGTTTCCGGCACACGCCCGTAGAGAATTTCCCTCAGTTCTTTGTTTTCTCGCTCCGCCGCTTCGAGCCGCGCACAAAGCGAACGCGCAAACCGCCGCGCATGCTCCAAGTCATTCCGGAGGCGGTTCATCTCCTGCTCGTGTTCCCAGTCGCTCATCGTAAACACCCCGCAATAGAGATTGCCGCGCCCGCAAGCACGCACAGTCCCGCCGTGGCAAATATCAACACACGCAATCGGCTCCGCTCAAACGCGGCTCGCTCGTAGCGTTCCCGCCAATAGTTTGCTCCGGTTTCCGCACGCGCAATCAAAGCTCCGCCGCGCCTGTGGTCTCGCGACGGCAAAAACGCCGAAACCGAAATCGCCATTGCACCCGGATCAAAATTTGCCGTTGACAAACATGAAGTGCGTATCGAAAACGGCTTGAAGAAACTCATCGTCTGGTTAATCTTACGCGTTAGATAAAACAATGGCGGAACCCGCAACAGATCTGCTGACGCACACGTTCCCGGACGGAACGACTTGGACGTTTGTTACCGAAACGGCTAAGCGCATGTGCGTGCTCGAAGGCGACTGGAAAGATCCGAACGACGACATCGTTTGCCAATGGTGCAAACACGCTTTCGCGTTTTCAAAATCGCCCAAGTGTTGGCGTTGCGGAAAATATCCGGACGGGAAACCGAACGAAGTCGATGAATCCGCGCCCTGCGAAAAATTCGAGGACAACGGTTTCGGCAAAGAGTTCTCCCGCGACGTGCTCGCGGAAACGTTGCCGAAAGATCCGCAAATCCGCAAAACCCTCGTCGAACAACTCCGGAAAGAATTTGGGCATGCCGTCGCCGTCGTCGGCGACCAAATATTCCACCTCGGTCGCATGGGCGTTTATGCCAACAATGCCTACGGAAAAGACGTATCGAACAAAGAGTGGTTTTCCCACGAACGTCTTGATTCCGGAAACCTCGGAACGCACGTCCTCGGCGAAATCTGCAATGCAAGCCCGATTTTGAAAGACGCTTGGAATTTTCGGGAACATCCGCGCATTTACGTTTTGCGAAAACACGGCAACCGGGAAGAATTTAAACTGATGCCGTTTATCTGCTATGCGCCCTCGCAGGTGAAACAACGCGCCAACGGCGTTGCCCTCGGCAAAAAAATCGGCAAACGCACGCACTGGGCAATCCTTACCCGTGAAGGCATGTGCATCCATGCCGAATACGCCGGCTCCGCTATCAATGAATAGTGAACAGTGAATAGCGAATAACGCATTGCCAAGGTTTTTACTCTTAGGAGCAAAAACTTTGAAGAATGAACTACTCATTATTCACTATTCGTTATTTATTAAGAAAAACCTGCGCTCTAAGCGCAACACCCGCCGCATTTTTTGAACCGGGAGCGAGTTTAGAATAAACTCGTTCCCGCAATGAACACAGCACCCGTCATCACCGTCAATACGAGCCTCGTCGAGGCACTTTTGGCACGCACAAAGAAAAAGGTGCGTCCGGATATTTTGATGAGCGTGGTGTTGGAAAAAGCAAAACGTGTTGTACACGATAATTTTCAAGCACTTAACGTTTTGCGGAATCGCTACGGGTCGAATTTTTACGGGAAATGGGCGATTGGTTCCGCCGTAACTCCGGTTGTTTTGAATGGAGGAAATAAAGGGCGGCTTGAATTGCTCGACGAAAACGGTGCGCTACGCCACAAGATTTACGGGGGAAAACTCACGACAAGGCGTGCAAAGTTTTTAACGATTCCGGTTTCGGAACAGGCAAAATTACGTAGCGCACACTCTGACGATACGCCTATCGAAGGGTTATTTTTTGCACGCGGGAAAAACGGTCGAGGACTCTTCCTCGCCACGGAAAGCAACGGGAATTTGGTCGTTCACTATTTGCTCAAGAAATCCGTTACTCACAAACCGCATCCGGAAGTGATGCCTTCAACAGCACAATTTGCACACGCCGTGCAATCCGCTTGCGAAGAACTTGCAGGAGGCATCTGACGATGAAAAATAATCTGAATCCGATTGCCCTTGCCGAGCAAACGCTTGCACACGGAATCCGGAGTTTGCCGGAGGTATCCGGTCTTTTCGGAGATGTAGAAACCGGAGTGCTCGCAGCATCGCAGGAAGATTTCGGTGAGAAACTCGCCTCGCTCTTGGAATCTTCGCTTGGCGCGGGAATCGTTGTATCCTGCGCGGGAACGAGGGGTGATGTTTGGCGGAATGATGCCTGCGGAATGTCTGATGTCGCACGCTTCCGGATAGAAATTAAAACCTCACTGCTTATGGCATCGGAACGCAGGCAGAGCGCGACGGATTTGTCCGGCTCAATCATCGCCGCTCTCGACGGCGAGGTATTTGAAGAGCCGTTTTTCCCGAACGGAGTTCTTTTTTCCGGAATGGATGTGGCGGACTTTGAGGATTTCTCACGCATCGTAACTCTTAATTTCGAAGCACGAATACTTTTGAAAAGAGCTTAAAGATTAAAGCTTAAAGATTAAAGGAGCTGAGAGATTTTAAGATTTAAAAATTCTTTAAGCATTAAGCTTTAAGCTCTCACCTTTCTTAAACACAACCAATCACACTAAAAAACAATGGCAACAACATATGTCGCGGTGAAGCGCCGCGGGAAAAAAGCATGGGTCGTCGGGGCTGTTACGGACAATCTCGACTTTTTGGGCAAGTCGGTAGACCTCACGGGGACATCGCAGATTTCCCTGCACGAAACCGTCGAATCCGTCCACACAAAAGACAGCATGGGCGGGAACGCTCTCACCGCGTATCTCAATCTCGGAATGACCGGGAATATTACGCTTGTCTACACTCCGGGAGAAAAGCCGCGTGCAGGCGATGTCGTCGTTTACACCGACCCGGACGACGGCGACAAGCAAAAAGCCTTGCAGATTACGGACGTGGGTATGGAATCCAACAATGGCGGGAACGCGGCGACGATGCCCGTTTCCCTCGAATGGTATGCCGCATGGGGCGACGATGCCGAAGTAATCGCAGCCGCTTCTGCTGATTAATTGAAATGTCTGCCGCTAACCCGAGAGAATCCGTAGACGCACTTGTCGGTAAAACCGTCGAGTGGTGCGGGTGTGAGCTTTGCCTCACTAATGCGTCTATGATTGCGCTTTCGACTCTCGGATTGGAGACGGCGACGCTTGAAAATCCGGACTTCGTGTGGGCACTAATTTGGGCTTCGGTCGTTCCCGCAGGCGACGTTGTCCGGGAACTCCGCAAAGGCTCTTTCGGGCTTCATGTCGTCCGTGATTTTGCCGCTAAGCAAAGCCGCGAGGCGTGGCAGAGCGCGGCTCGCGCAGCCTCAGAGCTTCTCGGCTACTACAACGCGTCGGTGTGCAGATTTCACACCGCGAATTCGCCGGATACGACGGTCGGAGAATGGGTAACGGCTGCGGCGTTTTTCCTGCGGGAATACAATGTTCCTTTTGATGAATTTGCCGCCATGCCGGCAAGCCGCACGAACGCACTTTACGCCGCTGCCTGCGAGCGGGAAGGCATGCAAGGGGTTGATACCTATGTGACGCGGGCCGCCGCGCCGAAACTTGAAGAATTTTTGAAAAGCGCAAAATTTTGATGGCAAGGGGCGATATACAGATCAATTTTGAGGCAACCGGAACAAAGCAGGTCGGTGCAGAGATCGATGCTCTTACCGAGCGGCTTCAACGCTACCAAAAAGCCGGGCTGGTTTCCGGGCAGGATGTTGCGGCGTTGCGTTCCCGTGCAATTTCACAAAGCGCTGCGCAACAGAGCTTTGTCGTCTCCAAACAGGCGCAGCAGCTCGCCGCCGCCGGAGCGAAGTTTTCGCAGGGCATGACCATGGCGACCGGCGCTTTGACGATTGCGGCTCGAGCCATAGGTGACAGCTCCGGGAAACTTGCTCAAGTGGCAGCTTCTTTCGGAAACATGGGCGCCATCGGGAGCGGCGCATTGGCGTATCTCGGGCAAGGCGGAACGCTGGGGAAAATCGGCACAATCGGTGCCGGTCTCGGTACTTTCGGAGCGGGTTACGGCATCGGGAATTGGCTTTGGGATACCGTTGCCGCGCCTTTTGTCGATCCGACATCCACGGACGAATACCGGGAGCGTGCCGCGCGCGCTGCCGAAAAATTTCGTCGTGAAAATCAGGGGCGTTTTGACGATGCGGCATTTGTGCGAGATCTTGCGGGAACGAGCACATCCGAAGAGGCGACCACGAAGCTCAAAGCGCTTGAGAATGAGCTTTTTGAGCGCGTCCAAAAATTCAGCCTCGGGCTTGACGGCTCCCGGGAAAACCAAGACACGATTGTGCGGCTCGAAAAGCAGATCGTCGCGCTGAAAGAAAAACAGGCGAAGTTGCTTGCCGACGAAAACGCAAAAAGGCAGGCGGATTTGTCTGCCGCACGCTCTGCGGAAACGGAATCGATTATCGAAGACGCCGCAGTCGCCTCGCGGGAACGCAAGTTTGCGCGTGAGTATGAGTCGGCGACTACGGAGGAGCAGATCCGCATGGCACGGGAACGCCTGGAGCAGGCAAACGCCGACGCAACAAGTGTTGCCGGGCGGCTTTTGAATGCGAACGGTGCTGTGAGCGACGAAGAATTTGAGAGGATGAAGCAGAAGCTCGTTTCGGCAAACGCCGAAATCGCTCGTTTTGAAGATTTGCTTTTTGCCGCGGAAAGAACGCTGAAATCCGAAACGGAGGCGCGGGAAAAGGCTGCCGCCGCCGAAGCCGAGACAAGGCGAAAGTCCGCCGAGGCGCAGGCGAAAGCGGAACAGGAAGCCGTTTTCGCGGGTGGGTATCAAAGCAACGGCAACAGCCTCGCGCGCGTCGGGCTTATGGCAAGTTCTCCAGTAATGAAAGGCATCGATATTACTGCCAAAAACACGGAGGCGATCGCGAAAGCGGCGCAGGAAATTTTACGAAAAGTGGATAAAGGCACGGTCGCCCGTGCCGGTTAGATAAAGCGATGAAAACAGCCATTGTTATTTTTACGTTCCCGAGGGATTTCGCGCTCGCAAAGCGTGCGGCGGCATCCGTGCGGGAAAATTGGAACCGCACCGGATTTAAAGATCCGACGGTGTTTTTCGTTGTCCACGGAAACGACTTGGACGCGGCGCGATCGGCATTTCCGAAAGAGCAAATTTTAACGCACCGGTTTAATGCGGGAGGGTCGCTACGCTATTCCGAGGCGATTCATGGCATGCGCGGGGTCTACCGCTCTATTTTCGCCGATCCGGAAGATTTCGATGCGCTCATTAAATTAGATTCCGACACAATCTTTCTGCGACCGGAATGCTTCACGAATCCGGTCCGCGATTCCCGTTGCGGATTTGTTGCCGTGCGCCGCTACGCCGTCGACTCCGCAACGCTCGGGAACGCTCCGAAAGATAAACCTGTGCCCAACCTCTGCAACGGATGTGCCTACCTGCTTTCCCGTGAGGCATTTGCGGCAATTGATGCGTGTCCGCCCGCTGTCATTGATGCGGCAATCCACGCGGCGAACGGGCATGAAGATTTGTTTTTCTCCCGCATTGCCACGGCTCACGATGCGTTCGTTTTTTCTCTAATCGACAAACGCCTCGCCGTATTTGACGGAGATGAGTCAAAAGTTTCTGCGAAGACGGTCTATGTTCAGTCCAACCCTCAAAAGGAGGCTAAAAAATAATGGCGGACTATCGCACAAGGCTTAATGTTGGTCCGCAGAAGACGGATGTTTACTTTGCCGCGTCGGATGTCGGGCTGGTGCCGAGCTCTGGCGGGGAACACCCGGTTCTTGCGTTAAAAACGGATGGCACCACCTGCGGGTGGATTTCCGCTAAATTTACGCCTTACGGCGGGACAAAGGCATTGCGTGTTTCGGTCGAAAAAGCCCCCGATGATGACGAAAATTCAAGCCGTAGCTCCGGCGTAATCTATTTCTATTCAGACGGTGCAGATACGAGTAGCGCAGCCAATGCGTTCTTCGGAATCGTCAATATTGAACAGAGTTACTTTCCCGGTTCTTCAGGTTGCCTTTCGGCGACGGAAACGGCACTCCTTGGTGCTGATACACCGGTGTCGTCCGTCGGCGTTTACATGGTGGATAGGACTTCTATCTTGGTTCCTAAATTAGGTATAGCCAAAGGGGTGAACGCTGTCGCGGAAGTGGAGCTTATCGGTGTCGAATTGGATGCTCTCGGTCCCGGCGGTCATGTTGTGGGCTACAATTTGCGTTCCGGCGTAACAGAGACAGATGACTGCCTTGTGGTCATCGACGAAACCTCGACTGAAGGCTATGCGCCGTCGCGTCTCGCAACTCGCATTTACTACGGTGTAGGAGAAAACTCGGATGTGTCGAATCCGGGAGTGTATGCCATTGTTTATCCGGAGTCGTCAAGCGGGCCTTCAACGACTGTCGGTGAGTTTGTCGTTGATCCTACGACGATGAGTGTTCCCGCATCCGGAGGGAGTTTTTCGTATTTCGTGCCGAGCAGAAGCACAACCGGTTCGACGATTTCCGTTTCGTCCGGCGCAACTTGGCTTTCAGCGGGATCGTTGTCATCGTCTGATACCACAGGCGTTGTTAGCTACACGGAAAACACAGACGGTGTAGAGCGCACGGGTGTCCTAACGCTGACGGAAGAAGGCGGGACTTTTGAATCCCGAACAATCACCGTGTATCAGGCGGCGGGAACGACCGGCGAGGTTACTGAAGACGAGTGGACGGGATCGATTCCGAGCGGGAACGCTCCGGGAGGGGGAACGGAAGAAAAACCGACACTGAGTGATTCCGGGACTCGTATTTGGTGGCGCGGAGCAGGCGCAGACGATGTCATTCGCGCGGAAACCGACGTGAGCGGCGGTGTCAATTCCGAGGGCGGAGAATCTTGGAGAATCACGTTAAAAATGCGGCGGGAACGCGCGGTAAAGTTTGTTAAAACGTCTGCACTTTTTGTCGGGTCGGTGTGGCAGCCGGTTCCGTTGCCGTCAAGAAACAAGCCTGCAATTTGCGGGTGGGACGTGTCTTACCAGGGGCAAATCGCCACCGTAGAAATACGTTACGAGATTGTCGCGGGAACGTCCTACAACTATTCGACACCGGAAGCTCCCGTAGAGTCTCGGTATGACGCTGTTTCCCATGCGGTAACGGAACGTCCGCTTTCCGAATGCAAGGCGATCTTTGGCGACTCAAAGCCGGAAGACAATGCCATTATCGTGGAGTGGTGTAAAAAATACATACAGGCGATCGACCCGACGCTTAGTGCGGAGAAACGGGAAACAGCAACGGAGAATTTCTTCGAGGCGTTGGAAGAAAGTCCTGCCGGAATAAGCACGGATGCATTTCTTGCCGACGAATGCGTGAACAAAGTTTTGACCTGCTTGCGATCCGGGCAGGATTCATTTCTCGCCTATACAGCGACGGTGGCCCGAACAGAAATTTTAAACACTAAACCGGCCGGCGTCGGCAACGGTGTCGGGAAATACGGAACGCCCGCATCGTCGCTTGTCAGCGGCGGCAGATGGCTTCTTGTGTCTGACGATTTGAAGCAAACGTCCTCCGGGCAATACGAGCGAGCAAGGACGTGGCAAAAAGCCGAAATTGAATCCAAGGCCTACGAATGAACCATTTCCCGGACAGAAGCGTTGCTAAAATCAGCCGTGGCGGAATCATCTCTGCCGAGTGGCTGAACGCGCTTGTTCGCGCCGCGACGGAAAGCGGGAATGAATCGGGGTTGAGCATTCCCGCCGCACGCATCCGCTCGTTGATGCGCGGCGATGTGATTTCCGCAGACTTTTTAAACCGGATTGCAGGAGCTCTTGAAAAACGTTTTCGCGAAACCCGTAATACGAAAATCGGGGATTCGTATTACTTCCGGTCGGCGGATCGTCGTAATTTCGGCAGGCGGGAATTTCGCCGACTGCGACGCGGCGACGTCATTACGGCGGAGTGGCTCAATATGCTTGTCGGGGCCGCAAACGAGCTAAACGGCGTGCATGTGCGGGATAGTTACTTTTACTTCGAGCGCCCGAAAGCTCGCACGGCTGAGACAACGCATCCGTGGAAGGTGACGGCATACCTTGACGGGGATGTGTGGAAATTGCACGTCAATGGTGCTTGCAATTTTGTGGCTTCGGTAACAGGAACGAACGTCGGCTCGTTTCCGGCGATGTCGTTGTTGCAGTTTTCTCGTCTTAGCGTTCCCGCGGATTCGGACAGGTTTTACGTTTACATTTCCGGGGGGCTGGCAAGGCGTGCGTTTGCGAATACTCCGCTTTGGCCGCTGACGCGATCCAATCTTGAGCCCTGGCGTGTGCGCGGTGTGATATTGGGAAGCTCGGTCGCAGTTGCCGCCGGGGACGTGCCCGATGATTTTGACGGGCTTTTAATCGCGACGGGGAGCGTTATGAAAAACGACGGCGGCGCGGTTGCCGGCATTGAGATAAAACAGATTCTTAAAAGCGACATTTCCGTCGGGTTTTCGTGCGAGGGGGCGATCGATACATGGCAAGCATAGATTATCCGTTTAAAGGTTCAGTTTCGCGGAAAAAATCCGAAGACGGATCCGAGCGCGAATATCTCCGTGTTTCCGATGGCGTGTTTTTGGGTGTGGACGGTCATCCGTTCCGCCACGTTGCCCTTGGCGGCACAGAGTATGATATTACGGATTTAGTATCCGGTTGCGTCGCAATTCGCGTGCCGTTTTCCGTATTTTTCCCGTGGGGAAAGAATGTTCCCTTGCCGGAGTACGAGGGGAGCCTTGCCGGGGAGCCTTACATGCCCTCTCAGTCCGAGATGAACTCGTATTTCGCGAACGTGCTCGTTGCCGGGCATCGTTCCGGGAACGAGAAGCCTACGCTTGTGTTTGGTGCCGTCGAGAAAATGAAAAATGCTAATGGAGTCCTGTATTTCCCGGTCGCGCTCTTCGCTCGCGGCGGCGACGGAAGCGTGTCGCTTACGCAGGTTTTGAAAAGTGATTTTTGTTTTCCGCTACAAAGAAATTACGGCGGATACTACGGTTGGGATGCTGATGGAGTTTACGCTACGAAAAACTTTTGCTCGGAAGATTTTGAACACTCCAACGATCACGCGTGGCGCGTATCTGCGGAAATTAAAGACGGCGCGCTCAAGGTGAAGATGTCTCCGGGCTGTGTCTTTTTCGGCAGCAGTGCTCCCTCGATGAAGCAATTTAGGTCGCGAGAGTTTTCCGTTCCCGCGCAGGCGGGAACGTATTATGTCGCAATCGACGCAGGGCTTGAGCGCGAGTCATGGCACTTGGAAGGCGTCTTTTTTGAAGAAGGTAACTTTAACAAATGGTGCAACACGCTTGTCGCATCTGCAGCGGATATTTCCCTCGAAAACACCCTGACAACGACGGTTGCGGGAAGGTCTTTGGACGAATCATCGGGCACCGGAAGTTCAGCAACGGGGCGGCAGTTTTTTGCGCTCGCCTCTGTTACAGTTGAAGAAACCGATTCCGGAGATTTCTTCGCTCGTGTTGTCCAGTTTAGGCACAGCGACTTGTTTGTCCCTTCAATATTGTCCGCACTCTAAATTTAGTTTCGAAACACCATGAAAATCTACATTGACACGAACACATTTTCGGCGACGCCGGGTATTTACGCGGACGCGGAAAAAACGAAGCCGCTACCGCGCGTGATTCCGCTCGTGCAGGGCTTTCGCGGCACGGTGCAAATTGCATTTCTCGGCGAGCTCGCCCCGAAAGCCGGAGACGGCGTCACCCTCGCAATGCGCCCGTTCGGCACGCAACGAGATATTCTTGTTACGCCGCCCGTGTCGGCAAGCACCGATACGGGCGAAGACGGTGTTGTCGCCGTTGCCGAAATCAACCTCGCGGTGAATACCGATGCACTCACTACCGCTCTCTCAGACCGTGAAACACTCAATCTCCTTTGCGGCGTTGTCGTAACCGATGACAATGCTGCGTTCCCGACACGCGTCGAGTGGCAGCTTGTTTTCGCAGTTTCCGCTTCCGCGCTCGCCAACGGCGTGCCACCGGACATCTCTCCGGCGGCGGCGGAACAGCTTCGCGCGGAGCTCGAGTCCGTCAAAACCGGCCTCTCGGAAAACTACGTGGACAAGTCGTCTGCGCAGACTATCTTGGGACGAAAGACGTTTAGCACCGGGAACACAACTGTGAATACGGGCGGGGGGCTCCTCGTCGGGCGTTTGGCGAACGACGGGTCCGAAGGGCTTTGGAGCTTTGACGGCGAGGGGCTTCGGTTAGAGGCAATACTATCGGGCGTCGGCTTCTTGACGGCAATCGGGACGAATGGTGTATCTGCAGACAGCGTCAAGGGGCGTTATCTTTGCGGGACGTTCATCCGGTCGGTTTCATCATTAGCCGACGGAAGTCTCGGCGGATTAATTTCGGTTCCGCACGTTCCCGCAGACACGCCTGTCGGACAGGAAACACTCGCCCTTAAAAGCGATATACCGAAATTGCAAGGACTTTTCTCCGGACACGACGGAAGCAATATTAACGTTGGTTCTGCAAGGATTTTCGTCACGTCTCCGGTTGACGGGGGGTATTTCTCCGGATTTCAGCTAAGCGATTTCGCATCGCGTATTTTTGCCGTCTCTCCGGGTGGTGCCATGAACGGATTCATGGCAATGGCGGCAGACGGCACGGCGACAAATCGCGTCTTCGGTGCACCGCTCCAACTCGGCGCTCCCGCAAGGAACAACGACGAAGCCCCGACTTTCGGGCAGGTCAAAGAACGATGCACGCCACTTCTTGAAACCGTTCCACCCGTAGCGAACAACAACGCCGACGCATTCGGATATTTGGGAACGCTCCGCTCGCTCGGCGCATTCGGCGGCGCGGTTTTGGTTTCGCAGATTTCCGTGTTTAACCGTGCGAGCGGAAATATCCAAAACGGCAATGTTTCGATTTGGGCGCGCGTTTTGAAAATTGTCGACGGCGCGTGGGTGGTCGCCGCTCAATCGGAAAACTCCGTTAAATGGAACGATTATGAGCACAACGCTGAAATTTCGTTTGCCATGAGACCCGTTCCCGGCGTTACGCCTCCGTGCGCGGACGAAACGATTGCCATTGTCTTTGTCAACTCCGAGACCGCCGCCGCAGGAGTAAGCAACGGAAGACTTTCTTTTCGGACAATTACGCTCCACGGCGGTATCGCAAACGCGCTCAACGCTCCGAACAATCTCAACGCCGGAAACTCATGGGCTCCGCGTATCAAACTGCGATTCGCCGCGTTGGCAGGTGTCGCTTCGGTAGCGACACGAGATGAACTTGAATCTGCACTCGAAAGGTTATCCACTTTAGAGGAGCGTATTTTGGCAATTGAAAATGCGTAAAACATCTTCCGGATTGACTTGATACACGAATCGAGCAACACCAGTGGGCGTTATGAAAAACAACACTATGACTTTACCGTGTTTCCCGTATCCGGGCGGAAAAACGAAAATGCGGGAATATTTGCTCTCGCTGATTCCGCCGCACAAAACCTACGTCGAGCCGTTCGCCGGAGGTTTGTCTGTCCTGCTCGGGAAGCCGCGCACTAAATGCGAAGTCGTCAACGATATTAATGAGGATCTCGTGATGTTTTTCCGCTATGTACGGTTGCACGGCGACGCGCTTCTTGCCGAAATTGATTCCGTGCTTGCCGCAAGGAGAGAATTCGAATTTTTCCGTTCCCGCGAGCCGGATACGGAACTCGGCAAAGCCCTTGCGTTTTTCTTCTGCCAAATGGTCTCGTTTGGCGGAATCGGTGAGAGCTTTTCTCGCCGTCGAGACAAGGCTCCGCACTGGGGAAGCGACGTGATTAAGCAACGTATTCTTGCCGTGCGGGAACGCCTCCGCCGGGTTTACATCGAGTGCAAGCCGGCAAACGAGATTATCCGCTTTTACGATACGAAGGAGACATTTTTCTTCGTCGATCCGCCGTATGTGTGCGCAAATCCCGCACGCTATGAGGCATTTTCGCGCGAGCAAATGGCAGAGTTGCGGGATGCGCTCGCGGCGTGCGCGGGAACGTGGTTGCTTACCTGCGACAACTCGGAGATTTGCCGCGAAATCTTCTCCGGATTCAAGACCTCGCAGGTCTCGAACCTGTATTCACTCGCAAACGCCGCGCCCAAAGCGGTGTCGGAACTCGTCGTCTTTTCGAAGAATTTTCCCGTTCAAAATGAAACCCGTTTTCCCGTATCCGGGCGGCAAGTCGAGGCTGCTTAAAGAGATACTACCGTTCATCCCGCGCGAGAACGTGAGGACGTATGTCGAACCGTTTGCTGGCGGCTTGGCGGTCATGCTCGCGCACGAAAAGCCGTTCCCGCTCGAAGTCGTCAACGATTTGAGCGGAGGGCTGATGGATTTTTATCGCGTGGCGGTTGCTCATCCGGAAGCGCTTATTGCGGAGCTTTCATACAGGATTGCTTCCCGGGCAGATTTTGAGTCGGAGCTTCGGTTTCCGATGGCCACAACGGAACTCGGACGCGCAGTCCGTTGGTTTTGGCTTACGAAGCATAGTTTCGGGGCGCAGGGAGCGCATTTCGGACGGGGAAAAGATACTTTTCACGGGGTGGATGTCCTCTCTGACGGAGAGTCGATTCGCCGGCTTTCCGGGCGACTGAAGAAAGCTGTTTTTCGCAATGGCGACGCTTGTGATATCGTGCGGGAATTTGATACTCCCGACACGTTTTTCTTCTTAGACCCTCCGTATGTCGCCTGTGGAGAAACGGCGTATGACGCATTTTCCGAAAACGACATGGCACGCCTTCGTGACACGCTTAAAGCGAGTAAGGGTATGTGGCTTTTGACATGCGACGATTCACCCGCAACGCGGCGGGTTTTTGCCGGGTTCCATGTGCGCGGGACGGAAATCAAATATTCTCTCGCAAAAAACAAGTCCGGAAAAATATCCAAAGAACTGGTGGTTTTCTCCGAAAATCTTGCAGAGAAGTTTCCGGGACAGACCTCTTTATTGTTCCCGCGAGCCGCTCAAAATATTCGTAGTTCAAAGATTCGTTTGGCGTAAACGCTCTAAAAAAGGGGTATGCAATTCACTTGCACAACCCCTGCAAAAAAACAATTCCTCAAACCTCTGCTCCGCATTCCTCAAACCATCTGCGCGTTTACAGTACAAATGCGGAAAGTGCGATTTCCGGATGTAGGCGAAATAAAAGATGAAGATGGTCTTCCATGCCGTTGATGCGAAGTAGGACGCATTTCCGTTTTTTGCAAAATCCCCATATATAGCGGTAAAGCTCTTCCGAGTGCTCAAGTGTGAGTGCGGTAGCGCTGTTTCGGGTGCGAAAAACAAGATGGTAGAGCGATCGAATATAACTCATGGTAAATCCATACGAAATTGATAGGCAATGTTCCGGTCAATGCAAATATGGGTGTCTCCTTCGGAGACGGAGCGGTTGGGTTTACTTCCCGTAGGTTTCGAGCGGAGCTCTCAACCTACGGTTATCCTATGTGCGTCTCCTTCGGAGACGGTCAAGTCCATCGTTCTGTCTGCAGGTAAAACGC
>JAZSJP010000078.1:0-3021 GCA_045534395.1 Eubacteriales bacterium
TCTTCCTAAGACCGCTTGGCCTCCGACTTCAGAAAATCAAAAGGAGATCAGGCGATTCAGGTCTTTACCATTATCGGGTATTCCCTGCCTACCTTCCTGATTGCTATTTTAGGTGTATGGATTTTCTGTTCGTTGTTGGGCTGGTTCCCGCCCAGCGGAATGCAGACCCCCGGAAATGAATTCGTCGGGTTGCGCGCCTTTGCGGACAAGATGTATTATCTCTGTCTTCCCCTTATTATCATGACCTTCTGCTCTCTCGGCGGCATGACTCGTTACGTCCGTGCTTCCATGATTGAAGCATTATCTTTGGACTGCATCAAGACCGCCCGCGCGAAAGGTCTGCGGGAAAAAGTAGTTATCTACTCTCACGCTTGGAGAAACGCTTTGATTCCCATCGTTACCTTGGTAATCGGTTGGTTCTTGGGCATTTTCTCAGGCTCTTTGGTCATTGAAAATCTCTTTGCCCTAAACGGCATGGGTAAGTTGATGATTACCTCTCTGCAGACCCAAGATATGGAAGTCGTTATGCTGGTACAACTGTTCTACGTTATCCTGTCTTTGGTGGGCAATTTAGTAATTGATATCGTGTACGGACTTGTGGATCCCCGCGTCCGTGTTAATAAATAAGGAAGGGGGAAGAACGATGAACAAGAAAAAATCCGGACCAATTGCATGGATTCGCAGAATGTTCTTCGGTGCAAGTAAAGAATTTGCGGAAGATATGGAATCCCGCAAGCAAAATGAAGTAGAAGCAATCATCAGTCCCGCAAAACAAGCATTTAACAACTTTGTGGAACGTAAACTTGCGGTTGTTGCCGTTTGCGTTGTTATCGCCATGTTTATTCTCATGTTCGTGGGACCTCTGTTTATGCCCACTTATGATGACGCATACACCGAAACCGTACATCAAAACATTGCCCCCTGCATGAACATGCTTTCCGTACCCAAGGAACTGAAAGATGACGTGAAAATGATTGACTCGTACTCCACCTTTTCTGTCGGTCTTTCCAATGCAGGAAAGGTCTACGTTTGGGGTTATACCACCTTGGGAACCACCGGAATTGACGTTTCCAAAATTCCCGAGGAAGTACAAAACGCCACAATTTCCTACGTTGCCGCCGGTTACGACCATATTATCGCCATCGGAGACGACGGTACCGTTTACGCATGGGGCGATTCTCGTCTCGGTCAATACGGAAACGATTTTGCCATGAACGTAACAACTCCCATGCCCGAAGGTTTGATGAACAAAACCGAAAAGGTTGACGTGGCAAATATTAAAAAAGTCGTTTGCGGATATCAAGTAACCGCAATCCTCATGAACGACGGTTCCTACTATTTGTGGGGAAATTCCAACGCCTATTCCAACCTTGAAAAGCTGTGTAATTACGACGGAAAACTGAAGGACATTGACTTTACCTTAAACTACGTAGTAGGTTTAACGGAAACGGGAATGTCTCTTTACACCGGTTTGGTGGGACTTTACACCAATGCCCGTGAAGACCTGAACCAAAAGACCGTCGAACTGAGTCAGTATTTGAAGGGCAGAAACATTACGAAAATTGCTGCTACAAGCAACAACATTTGTCTGACTCTGAGCGACAATTCCATCTGTTTCGTGGGAGACTTCTCGTCAAACGACGTACCTTTGGGTAACGTTTTGTCCGAAGGCGAATATTTCACCGACGTTCAGTCCGGCACCTACCACTACACCGGCATCACCAACCTTGGAAACGTATACTCTTGGGGCAGCGACAAGTACAATCAAGCATCGGCGCCCTCTTCCTCAAAAAATGCAACGAGAATTCAAGTAGGTTCCTATCAGAACTATCTCATTGATGAAAACGACGATATGGTCGGGAAATGGGGTCTGCGCGGATTTATTTTCGGAACCGATCGGAACGGCGCAGACGTCTTCCAGCGAATCATCAACGGCGGTCGTATGACCATGACCATCGGTGCGGTTGCGGTTATTATCTCAACCATCATCGGTATCATTATCGGCTGTATTTCCGGCTATTTCGGCGGCAAGGTTGATATCTTGCTCATGCGCGTTACAGAAATTTTTGCAGCGATTCCCTTCTTGCCCTTTGCCATGATTCTTTCGGCAATTCTGTCCCAATCCGCCCTGTCCGAAAATGCGCGTATTTTTATTATTATGTGCATCTTGGGCGTTTTGACCTGGACGGGTCTTGCTCGATTGGTTCGCGGTCAAGTGCTTTCCGTTCGTGAAAACGAATACGTTCTTGCGGCAAAAGCTATGGGCGTTAAAGAAGGAAGAATCGCCTTCAAACACATTCTTCCCAACGTAATTTCGGTCATTCTCGTAACTCTGACCTTGGATTTTGCAGGTTGCATGCTGACCGAGTCTTCCCTGTCTTACTTGGGATTCGGCGTAAACTATCCCCGTCCCACGTGGGGTAATATGCTCAACGCGGCAAACAACTCTACTGTCATCAAAAACTTCTGGTGGCAATGGCTCTTCCCTGCTTTGTTCTTGGCAATCACCACGATTTGCATCAACATCGTCGGCGATACGCTGCGTGACGTTATGGACCCCAAGTCCAACGTGGAAAAGTAAGGAGGAACGACAATGCCATTATTGGAAGTTAAAAATCTGCATACCTATTTTAAAACCAAACGCGGTATTGTAAAGGCAGTCAACGATGTTTCCTACTCTATTGAACCGGGAAAAACCCTTGGTATTGTAGGAGAATCCGGCTCCGGTAAATCCGTTTCCGCCATGAGTATTCTCCGTCTTTTAGATGCAAACGGCTACATTGCCGAAGGGGAAATTCTCTTTGAGGGAAAAGATTTGACCAAACTTTCTCTGAACGAAATGTACAATATTCGCGGAAATGCTATTTCTGTTATTTTCCAAGAGCCCATGACCTCGCTCAACCCGGTCTTCACCGTAGAGAAGCAGTTATCCGAGCCTTTCATGATTCATCAGGGAATGAACAAGAAAGAAGCTCGTGAACAGGCGCTGAAAATGCTCTACGACGTTCAGATTCCCAATCC
>JAZSJP010000209.1:0-2165 GCA_045534395.1 Eubacteriales bacterium
CTTGATGCCGCGAACCTTCGCTACCACGTCGATCTTCTGCCCCTGAATGGAGAGGACAGGCTTAATATTCAACAACGTTCCGATCACGGCAGACGCAGAACTGAGCCGCCCACCCCGGCGAAGATAATCCAGATCACCAACCGTCAGGTAAATACTTGCATCAAATGCGATTTTTTCCAGATATTCCTTGATCTCGGCCCCGGTCTTACCGCTGTCGGCAAGAACCTTTGCTTCGATGGCAGATTCCCGCTGCGTTACGGAAATACGGTGATTGTCCGCAACGAACACCTTGGAATCAAAATCCTCCGCAAGGATCATGGCATTCTGGCAGCTTCCGCTCAAACCGCTGGTCATGGGGATATAAACGATCTCATCATAACCGCTATTCAGGACCTCCGTCCATTTATCTTTAATATCCCCCAACGAAGGCTGCGACGTGGACACGGGCCTCCCGGAAACAAGCGACCGGAGCATCTCGCCCGTGGTAATATCTACCCCTTCAAAATAGGTTTTTTCATCAATGAGGACCGGCATGGGCATTACAAAAATCCCCAAGGCTTCTCCTTCGGCAACCGAAAGACCGCTGTTTGTGTCGGTCATTATTGCAGTTTTCATTTATTCCTCCAAAGGTTCATATCAAGGGATTCAAAAAAACTTGACACCATTATTATAACACATTAATCTCCTTTTTGTCAATAGATATTGCGCATCTTTTGGAAATAAACAAAAAAAGAAAAAGCACCCACAAGTCGCGGGTGCTGTTTCTTCGGAACGAATGGTTCCTTAGGCGGAAACGTATAATTGTCCGTAAGGACGGAGTGAACGAATTACGGGTTGGAATTCTTTTCTTTGGAAAAATGAAATCCCAAAATTAAAAACCAAATCAGGATCACAAATCCGGTCAGAAACATAAAAATATAATTCGTCAGACTGTGAACGTGCAAGATTCCGGCACAGGCAATTCCGTATAACAAATAGATGGTGGAACAAACGGCCAGCATGATGGGGCGGTAGGTGGCGATCAGCGTAATGCTGACAAGGACAATGGAGAGCGACACCAATTCCCCAAACTCTTCCCCCAAGCTCAACTGATCCCCCCAGAAGACCGACAGCAAAAAGAACACCATCCCGAACAGAAGCATTGCGCTTCCAAGAAAAATCCGGGGAGAAATATGGAAGGAAGGAATGGGATTGATCTTTTCTGGCGTTGTCTCCTTCGGGCCGTAGACCAATTCATCCAGAGAAATATTGAAGAGCTTGCTCATCCGCTTCAGTTTATCCAATTCGGGAACGGCAGGATTGTTCTCCCACTTGGAGACCGACTGCCGGGACACCTCAAGAGCATCCGCAAGCCCGCCCTGAGAGAGCCCTCTCTCCGTGCGGTATTTATAAATATTCTCTCCCAGCTGCATACAGACCCTCCTGTCCTCTTGAATACACTTATTATACCATATTTTGATATGTAAAGTCAACCAACTATACTTTAATTTTTAGCAACCCCCGGTTGACAACCTTGTTTTTCCCGGATTTTCAGAGAAAAATTCCGTTAAAACAAAAAAAGAATTGACATTGCCTCCAAATTGTGTTATACTAAAAACGCAAAACAATAAAAGAAGGCTTTCTATGTATTTAAACGAAGTTTCCGTAGGGACAACCATCGATATTCCTCCCGTTGAGATCGATCGGGAGCAAATGCTGGACTTTGCCCGTCGATACGATCCCATTCCCCTGCACACCGATGAGGAATACGCAAAAAGCACCCGATTCGGAGACCTGATCGCCCCGGGCGTCATGTCCTTTATGGCTGTGTGGGGCAAGTACGTGGAACGGGACGTCTTTGCAGAAGAGCTGATCGCCGGAAAATCCACAAAGATCGAATGGTTTAAGCCGGTCTATGCAGGAGACACCTTGAAAGGCACCGCCACTGTCTCTCAAATCATTCCCCGGAACAAATACAACGGCATTGCAGTGATCACCATTGACATACGAAATCAAGCGGGAGAATTGGTCATCTCCAGCGAAACGGAATCCATCGTAAAGTACAGGCAGGAAGAGTGATAAAAGGAATTCACAAAAAATTAAGAATTATTCTTATTTTTTTCTCAAGTTTGTTGAAAATTCAACAGACTTTCCCCATTTTTTGGATTATAATATGGTTGTGAATA
>JAZSJP010000149.1:0-4274 GCA_045534395.1 Eubacteriales bacterium
CGATGATGGGCATGTCTGCCGCTGCCGTGTGGAACAAATCCTTGGCGGTTTCGGTGTTTAAAAGAAAATCTCGATCCATAAAAGGTTTCATGGCATACTCTCCAAATGTTATTTTCTTGTATATTATACCACAACAAAATAAGAAAATCAATAGCAATTTCGTTCGCAAGATATTGTCTTTTTTACCGTAAAGTCAATTTTTTATGGTTTCACGGTATTCTTTTGGGGTCCTTCCCGTTTCCTTTTTAAATATTTTGGAAAAATACTGTACGTCTACGATGCCGCAGTGCAATGCTATCGTCTGAACCTGCAAATGGGTGGTTGCCAACAGATACGAGGCATGCTTGACTCTCCGTTGACGAATATACTCCGAAACGGTCTTGCCCGTTTCCCGTTTAAATACCGTGGCAAGATATCCCGTCGTGACGTTTTGTTGTTTCGCCAACGTACTCAGGGTCAAGTCTGCGGATAGGTCGGAATCGATCAAAAGAATGGTTTTTTGTACCAAAAGAGAATAATCTTTCATGGAATGCTTCCGCACCAGACGGCAATAGACGCGGAACATTTCTCGCATCAGATACGCGTTTTCGGACAGAGAAGACAACTGCTCGATTTTTACGGCAAATTCCGAGGAAACGTTGTTGATATAGACGGGGTGTACGCCGCCCTGTTCCGCCGCTTTACGCAAAAGCGTGTTCATGATAATGCAGTAGTTTTTTGCGTTGCGCAAAGGGTCGGTGGTGCGCTTTTCGAAGGGATAATCGGAAAGGGAAGGGAATAATTGCTCTTCTTTGTGAATCTGTCCCAAACTGACGGCGCGCATGAGTTCGTTTTCAAAGGCGTAACGGTTTTCCATGGTCTTCATGCTGACCAAAATGCCTTCGAAGTCATCGTTTTTTGCCGTCTCGTGAAGGGGAGATACGGGAAGTTGGTGCTCTTGGTTTCGGTCTACGATTGCAAAGGACGGACGGCTCCAAAGACGCTCACAGAAGGTGTCCAGCATAATAAACAGATGATTTCCCTCTTCCAAAAGGGGAATTGCCGAATAATATTCGTCAAAATAGCGTTGGGATTTTGGGGGAATTCCCATGCGTTCCGCCAATTCTAAGGTGGCGGACGGAAGTACGGGAGCATCAAGATAGGGTCCGATAAACAAAACGGTGGAATTTTTTCCGTCCGGCAGGAGAAGATAACGGTAGCAACGGTTCAATTCGTCGCGGGTTTTATAGACGGTTTCCGGCAAAAGTTCTCCCAAATGTTGTCCCACGGTTTCTTCTTGCAACGTGCTTTTCCCATGGGGTGTATAGAATCCGGAAGGGTATAACCGTGCCGCCGGCTCGGTCAAGGCAAGAAAAAGGGCTGAAACGTGGCATTTGCGGAAGGTATCGCATAAAAAGTGCAATTCTCTTTCATATTCCGGAATCATAAAATCCTCACACCTGTTTTTTACAGTATTGTATTTTTTCCAACTGTTAACCCCATTATATCACAATTTTTGGTTAATTACAATAGGGATTTTTTTTGAAAACTAAAAAAAGTACAAATTTTGTGTAAAATATTACTCACAATATTTTCAAAAATGCTTTATACTTATAGTAATAGGGAAGTTAGGAGACTTTCTCTTCTATGGAAAAACGAAACTACATTAAGAAAAGAGGATGAAAACCATGGCAAAAGGTAACAAGACGGCCGCCAACGGGGTTCGCAAGTTCGGAATTCTGGACAGCATCTCCTACGCTGCCGGCGACTTCGGATGTAACATGAGTTTTGCGCTGAAAGGCACGCTCACCATCTTCTGGTCGCAATTTATGGGTCTGGGTGACTCGCTCTACGCACTTCTTTTGATCTTCGTTCAGATCTGGGACGCAATCAACGATCCTTTGATCGGTTCTATGATCGACGCTGACCGCCGCAAGTATAAGCGCAACAAATTCCTCGCCTATATTTGGGCAGGTTCCATCGGTCTTTTGGTTGCGGGCGCTCTTTGCTTTATTCCCGTACCGAATGCACCTCACATTATCAAGGTCATCGTGTTCCTTGCCGGTTACGTGATCTGGGACGCCTTCTACACCGTGGCAAACGTTCCTTACGGCTCCTTGTTGTCCTTGATTTCCGACGACGTCAAAGACCGTGCTTCCCTTTCTGCATGGCGCTCCGTCGGATCCATGATCGGAAACATGGTTCCCATGGTTATCCTTCCCTTCCTGATTTGGAAAGACCGCGTTGATGCCAACGGTCAGCCTGTTTTGGACGAAGCCGGCGACGTTATCAAAGACCTTCAAGGGTATAACGTCTTCTGGGCGGCTCTGATTATGGGCATTATCGGCTTCTTTTCCTTCCAATTCATGATCCGCACCACCAAAGTTCGTGTGGATACTTCCGTAAAACTCAACGAATCGGAAAAATTCAACGTTTTCAAAGCCTTCGGAAACTTCCTGAAGAACCGTCCCGCCGTGGGTGCGACGCTCGCCGCTATGGGTATGTTCATCGGAATGCAGGGTGCCGCTACTGCCGTTACCGTGTTGTTCCAGACCTACTTTAAGAACCCCGAAATTTCCGGTGTGGTTCAGTTGTTCTCCATGATTCCTATTTTGTGCTTCACTCCCCTTGCTCGGAAAGCCGTTGCAAAATTCGGGAAAAAAGAACTGTGCGTTTTCGGTTCTTTGTGCTCTGTGGTTGCCGGTATCGGTTTGGTGGTTCTTCCCATTACTCCCGACTCCAAGGGTCTTGCCATCTATATCGTTTGCCAGCTGATCTACAACCTGGGCCTGGGCATCTACTCCACCGTTTCTTGGGCACTTATGGGCGACGCTATCGACTACAATCAATGGAAAACGGGTAAGAGAGAAGAAGGTATCGTTTATTCCCTGCACTCCTTCTTCCGTAAGCTGGCGCAAGGTGCCGGTCCTTCCTTGGTTCTGGTCATCATGGTTGCTCTCGGTTACGTAGGTGAAAAGGGCGGTGCGCAGACGGCGGAAGTCGCTTTGAACATGCGTTATTTGGTCGCCGTTCTCTTCCTCATCAGCGCGCTGTTGGAATTCATCGGTCTTGCCGTGATTTACAATTTGGATAAAAAGACTCTGGCTAAGATGAACGCCGAATTGGGCAGAGGGGAAGAAACTCCCGTCCAAGTAGCTTCGGAAGAATAATATCCTCGGCGTCCGACAGGTTTTGCCGGACGCCGTATTGAATTTGTTACCTAATATTATATGAAAGAGGATTCTATGAGAACCGTTTTAAATTTTAATGAGACTTGGGCGTTTGCCAAGGGCGTCTCCGCGGCGCAAACCTCCATTGACCCCCAATGGGAAACTGTCACCCTTCCCCATACTTGGAATGCCGCAGACGGCATGGACGGCGGAAACGATTATTTCCGCGGCACTTGTTGTTATTCCAAGGCTTTTGCAAAAGCCGACCTTCCTCAAGGGGAAGAATATTATCTGGAAATTTTGGGCGCCAACTCTTCCGCTGACGTTTACCTCAACGGCACCCACCTTGCCCATCATGACGGCGGATATTCCACTTGGCGGGTCAATCTGACCGAAACTTTGGCAGACGAAAATATCCTGTCCGTGTTGGTGGATAACGCACCCAACGACCGGGTCTATCCCCAAATGGCAGACTTCACCTTCTACGGTGGACTTTACCGCAACGTCAACCTGATTGCCGTAGCAAAAACGCACTTCGATTTGGATTATTACGGCGGTCCCGGCATTGCCGTCACGCCCGTGATGAAGGGGAAAGACTGCGTCGTTGACGTGGAAGTTTACGTTACCGATATTGCCGAGGGCGATACCGTTTCTTATTGCCTCACCGATGCCGAAGGCAACGTGGTGGGCGAATGTGTTTCCGCGGAACGAAAGGCGTCTTTTGTCATTGCCGATGCTCATCTGTGGCAGGCACGCAAGGACCCCTATTTGTACACCGCCAAGGCCGTTTTGCTTCGTGGCGAAGAAGAATTGGACGCCGTTTCCACACGGTTCGGTTGCCGCTCCTTTGAAATCGACCCCGACCGCGGATTCATTCTCAATGGCGAGGAATATCCCTTGCGGGGTGTTTCCCGTCACCAAGACCGTTGGGGCGTAGGTAACGCATTGTTGCCCGAGCATCATCGGGAAGACCTTGACCTGATTATGGAAGTGGGCGCCACCACCATTCGTTTGGCTCACTATCAGCACGACCAGTATTTCTATGATCTGTGCGACGAGTACGGTTTGGTGATCTGGGCGGAGATCCCCTACATTTCCCGTCACATGGCAGGCGGCCGTGAAAAC
>JAZSJP010000137.1:0-3331 GCA_045534395.1 Eubacteriales bacterium
CCTTCCGCGGCAAGTCCCGCAAGAACCATAGAAACGCCTGCCCGAAGATCGCAAGCACGAACCGACGCACCGTGCAATTTTTCCACGCCGTCAATGGCGCAGACGTTGCCATCCACCTCAATTTTCGCACCCATCTTCCGCAATTCCGCCGCATAGCGGAATCGTTGATCGTAAATACCTTCGGTAATAACCGAAGCGCCCTGAGCGGTGCTGAGCATGGTGGCAAATTGAGGTTGCATATCCGTGGGGAATCCGGGATATGGCTGGGTCTTGATATTGATCCGCTCGGGTCGGTCCAGGCGGGTGACGATGATGGAATCGTCCAATTCTTCAATCCCCACACCGGCTTCTTCTAACTTTGCGGTAATGGATTCCATGTGTTTGGGAATTACGTTTTTAACCTCTACCCTACCACCGGCAATAGCAGCGGCAACCATGTAAGTACCGGCTTCGATTTGATCGGGAACGATCTCGTAGCGTCCGCCCTTCAATACCCGACCGCCGTTGATGCGGATCACGTTGGTACCGGCACCTTTAATATTGTCACCCATGGCGTTGAGGAAGTTGGCGATATCTACCACGTGAGGTTCCTTGGCGGCGTTTTCGATGGTTACTTTTCCGGGAACGCCCACAGCGGCAAGCATTACGTTAACGGTAGCACCGACGCTGACGATATCGAAATAGATGGAAGAGGGATTCAGACCGTCGGATTCGGCAATGACGTTACAGTTTTCCAAATCCACCGTGACCCTTGCACCCAAAGATTCAAAGCCTTTAATGTGCTGGTCGATGGGGCGGGAACCGAAATCACAGCCGCCGGGAAGTCCCACCTTTGCCTCCCCAAACCGTCCGAGCAGAGCACCGATGAGATAATACGACGCACGCATTTTCCGCACGGCGTCTTGGTCGGCAACCACCGGTTGCGTGATGGTGGAACAATCAATCCGATAGGTGGATTTTTCCAACCGCGTAATCTCCGCACCGAAAGAGCGGAGAATTTCAAACAAAACAAAGACGTCGTTAATTTCCGGAACGTTGTCAAGAATACAGGTTCCCTGAACGAGAACGGTAGCGGGAATAATTCCGACGGCGGAATTTTTACTTCCGCTGACCGTCACAACACCCTCTAAGGGACGGCCTCCGTGAATAATAAACTTTTCCAAAACAACACCTCAAAAATTATGTGCATTACAAATATTTTTCCGGATCAAGATAGGAATTAGACGATTTCAGGTACAACGCGAAATGCAGATGGTTTCCGGTACTGTTTCCGGTACTGCCTACGTAAGAGATGGTCTCTCCTTGATAGACCTTTTTCCCGGCGTACATACCGCTTGCCAAAGACGAGGCATGACCGTAAATGGAGATGATTCCGTTGCCGTGGTCTATTTTAACACACCAGCCGAGGGAACGATCCCAACCGGCAAAGGTGACGGTACCCGCATCGGCGGCGTAAATGGGAGTTCCGTAAGCGGCGGCAATGTCCAAGCCCTGATGGAAATTGCGGGAACCTCGCAACCAGCGCCAGCCGAAACGGGAAGAGATAAACTGATAAGATTTCAGGGGGAAAATAAATTTTCCGGAAGGAGCAATGGTCTTAGTTCCGATGAGGACCTTTTGTACCACGGGATCTTTGATCTTGGTCTTGGAGACCACCGCGGTGGAAGACGCCTGTCCGTTGACGTAAACGTTGTGAGAAACCACCTCGTAAACCCCTTCCACTCCTTTGGAAAGAACTTTTTTGGTTCCTTCGTAGTAATCGGCGGAATAGGAATACTCCGTTTCAAAGGGAACGGTTTCGGCGGAAGTTACCGTCAAAGTGTTTTTCACCGTCAACTGCAAATAAGGTTTTCCGTAAAAAATTTTCTGTCCGACATGGACGTCCTGTCCCACGGGGATCTCGTTGAGAAGTCTTAAAACCGGAGCACTGATACCGGAACGCTTGGCAAGGGAGTTTAAGGTATCACCTTTTACTACGGTATAAGTTTTCAAATCGGGGCCGGTCTTGAACAAATCCAAGATCCGGGAATATCCTAAATCGTAGGACGCGGCGTATTCGCCCTTGATTACTTCCACGTAATTGATGATTTCAAGGTTGTCTTCCTCGGGATCCATGACGTAATAAGCAAGAACCGATTCAATGACCGCGTCGATGACCGAACGATCTTTACTCGTGGCAACTAATTCCCCGTCGATAAATAATCCGTAGGAACGGCGGGTATACTCGGAAGCCATGGTATACAACGATGCGAAAAGATCTTGATCTCTGGTAAAAGAATCCTTTTCCACGATGGCATAACGCAAGGTGGGGAACGCTTCTACCAAATAGAGTTCTTCTCCGGTGCGGGCAACACTTTCCTGCTTGACCCGAAGTTCCACTTGATCGCTGATACGACTGTATTGGGAAGAATCTTGCACGTAACCGATAACGTCGTCTTCCACGGCGACGGCCAGACCGACGGAATAATTGGAAAAAAACCAAAGACACCCGCAGATCAATGCAATTCCCAACAAGGGGAATACGGCGGGAGAAAGGAAGGAAACCGTTGCAAAGAGCGACGTGCGGACGTAATGAAACCATTTTTGAAGCAATAGCATAAAACGGTACCACGGAGAAGTGCTGCGCACCGTCATATGTCGGAATTTTTCATGATGCGCCCGCATTTTACGGCGACGGAACGCATAATACCGCCTCCGCAAGCGGCGGAATGGACGGAACACTAATTTTCTGCGCCGGGGGCGAGAGACCTCGGAACCGTCTCGATATGAGTTCGGCATAACTCCTCCCATAGTCTTAAACTTAGGACACGCGACAGCGCGCATATTTAAACATTTAACTATATTATTATATAATAAAAACGAATAAAAAGCAAGAGGAATTTTCCTCTTTTTGGACAAGAGAAGGAAAATTCCTCAAAACGTACGATTAAATTTACAGAATTGTCAATAAAAAATTGATTGATCGTTCCAATCCTTGATAACTTCGCAATAGCGTGCAGCAATCTCTTTTGCCCCTGCCAAGTCGTGTTCCTTGTAATTTCCGCACTCTTTTTCGGCGATTCCGGGGACGGTTCCCTCATAAGAAGCGATAAAAGAAAAGGTGTTGCGAATCAAATCCACCGCTTCGGCATGGGTATTGTGAATCATCAAGAGATAAAATCCCGTTCGACAACCCATAGGTCCGAAATAAATGATTTTATCCCCCAAAGCACCGTTTCGGGCAGAAACGGCAAAGAGATGCTCAATGGTGTGCATAACGAAGTCGGAGGCCAAGCGGTCTTAGGAAGACAATACTAATGGCCAACTCCTTGGCTCACAGAACGACATGGCT
>JAZSJP010000080.1:0-12039 GCA_045534395.1 Eubacteriales bacterium
CAATTTCCGTACGCACGCCTCATTACGGCACAGATACGCGCCCCGACCGGGCAGATTGCCCTCACGGTCAATGACGGGAACTCCTTGTTTTGGCAAAACCACACGGATATAGTCAGCCTCGTCCTTGCGGGAACGCACTCCGCAAGCGGCACACATTCGTATGTTTGCTCCTTTTTGCCGGACGTTTTTTTTCATGCTTTATTCCGCCACAATGTCAATGTGATAGTTGGTCAAGCCTGCGGCAAGACGAACGTTTTGACCGGTTTTGCCGATTGCCAAAGAAAGTTGATCTGCGGCAACGGCAACACGACAGGTTCGGTCGTTTTGATTGATCTCGATTATGCGAACCGAGGCGGGAGAAAGGGCAGCAACGATAAATTCTTCCGGATCGGGACTGAATTTAATAAGGTCAATGCGCTCTCCGTTCAGTTCGGAAAGAATGGAATTGATACGCATTTGCTTGGGACCGATGCAAGCGCCCACGGGATCAACGTCGGCATTTTTTGACCAAACGGCAACCTTGGAGCGGGAACCGGCTTCCCGAGCAATTGCCATAACGCGGACGGTACCGTCGGCAACTTCGGGAATTTCAACTTGGAACAAACGACGCAAAAATTCTGCGTTGGTTCTGGAAAGGACGATTTCCTGGCTCTTTGCGTTACGACGAATATCGGAAACGCAAACCTTGACGTGATCACCGTCCCGGAAGGTCTCCCCGGGAATTTGATCCCGAAGATTCAGGGGGAGAGAATATCCGTTGATATTCAAATAGACCACGCGGTTGAATTCGTCGACGCGGTCAACGGTACCGGTGACGATGGTACCCTTTTGTCCTTCAAATTCGTTAATCAAAGAACCGTTTACGGCTTCATTGATCCCCTGAACGATGACGTTTTTACCAACCTTAGCGGCAATACGGCCGACGGTGGCAGTATCGACTTCATCGCGGACGTAATCGCCCAACTGATATTTTGCGGAAACGTTGCGAGCCTCTTCTACGGAAATTTCGATGGAAGGATCTTCTACGTTATCTACCACAAGGCGCTTAATAAAGACGCTGATGGTCTTTTTCTTTTCATCAAAAACCACGTCGACGTTTTCTGCGGGAACACTCCGATCACGCTTCACTGCAGATGCGATGGCGGCACGGATTTTTTCCAGCATATACTTTTGGGGGATTCCTTTTTCCTGTTGCAACAGGGCAAGGGCTTTGTAAAATTCTTCGTTCATTTTTCCTGTTTACCTCCGCTATATTAAGTCAATTTTAATTTTCGATATTGTTTTGCGATCCAAAGAAAGGGTTTTATCGCCCACGGTGACCGTAAGGGTATCTTCCGTTACGGAATCGAGACGGGCAGTCACTTTTTTGGGGAGTTCTTCGACACTCTTGTAAAGACGAACTTCTGCCTCACGACCGAGGAACCGACGAATATGCTCCGTGGTTTTCAAATCACGGATCAACCCCGCAGAACAAACTTCCAAATGGTAACTTTGAGAAATGGGATCTGCTTCATCTAAAACAGGATCCAAAGCGCGGGATACTGCTTCACAATCGTCAATTCCAATACCCCCGTCTTCCCTGTCGATATAGACGCGCAAAAAATATTCCGATCCTTCCTTTACAAATTCCACGTCCCAAAGAATCAGACCTTGGGCTTCCGTAATGGGAAGAACCAACGGACGTACAACGTCTGCAACCGCCATATTCTTATCCTTTCCGGAGAACTTCTCCATACAAAACTCGAAGAGCGGAAACCACTTCCGCTCTTCGCAGTTATTATACCATAATAATATAGAAAGCGCAAGTTTTTCCATTACAAACTTCAAAAAAATGTCATAAAGCGTAGTATGATTTTTGAAAGTTCATATTTTTGACACTCCGCAGTTTTATTATTGTTACAATTTTATGCGGAATAATCGGGCAGCATTTTCCGACGTAACCCGAATCACGTCTTCCAATGGAATCTTTTTTACGTCAGCGATGGTCTGCGCCACCGCCAAAACGTTTTTCGGTTGATTCCGTTCCTTTTGAAGGGGAACCGGCGAGAGATAGGGAGAATCGGTTTCAATCATAATGCGTTCCAGCGGAAGTTCTTCGATGGCACGCAAGGATTTCTTTGCACCTTGATAGGTCACGATTCCGGTAAAAGAGCAATAGAATCCGATCTTCAACAATTCCATTGCCATTTCCGCCGAAGAAGAAAAGCAATGAAAAACCCCTTGAACGCCGGCGTTGCGGACGGCGTCAAAGCATTCCTGATGTGCTTCTCTGTCGTGAATGACAACCGGTTTGTTGAGTTCAAAGGCAAGGTGTAATTGTTGCAAAAACCAATAACGCTGGGTATCCCGAATTACGGGATCTTTTTCCCAATAAAAGTCCAGACCGATCTCCCCTATTGCAACGCATTTCGGGTGAGCGGCAAGGGCGCGGATCCGGTCGATATCTTCATATTGCATGGACAAAATATCTCCCGGGTGGACGCCTGCGGCAAAGTAAATATTTTCGTAGAACTGAGCAATAGACATTGCCTTTTGCGAGGATTCTAAGGAAGAACCGGGAATGACGACGTGGGAAACGCCGTCTGCCGAAAGAGAAGCAATCAATTCTTCCCGATCCGCATCGAAGGCTTTGTCGTCCAAATGAGCGTGAGAATCAAATAACATAATTACCTCAAAAGAGAAGGACCTGC
The DNA here is from genome assembly GCA_045534395.1 of Eubacteriales bacterium. GTDB lineage: Bacteria > Bacillota > Clostridia > Oscillospirales > UBA644 > RGIG995. The sequence goes on from JAZSJP010000080.1 coordinate 2,691, forward strand.
AAAAACAGGTCCTAAAAAATCAGCGGATGCGGTCGCCGGGATTGGATTCGTCGGCGAGCATAACGTGGATATTTTCTCCCTGACCGGAAGCCAAAATCATGCCGAAGCTTTCCTGTCCGAAAATCACGGCAGGCTTCAGATTTTTGACCACAACGACATTGTGACCGATCAGGTCTGCGGGGGCATACGCCTTAGCGATCCCCGAAACGATCTGCCGCTCTTCCGTTCCGAAAGAAACCTTGAGTTTCAGCAGTTTTTCACTACCTTCCACTGCTTCACATTCCAAAATCTTGGCAACGGAAAGATCCACTTTTAAAAACTCTTCAAATGACAATTCTTCCGCGGGAGCGGGCTCGGAAGATTTCTTTTTCTTCTCTTTTTTCGCAGGCTTTTGCGCAGGATTCTCTTCGCCCAAACCTACGGCTTCCAATTCCTTTTTAACATCGATTCTGGGGAACAACGCTTCACAGGGAGAAACGATAATTTCACCGGATAGACAGCCTTGAACGGAGCATTCTTCCCACCCTACGGCTTTAGCGCCGATGCAAGAAAGAATCTTATCACAAGTATCGGGCATAAAAGGAATCAAGAGATTAGAAATCACACGAATCGCTTCAAAGAGGTTTGCAAGAACCGCCGCCAAACGGGGAGTCTGTCCCGGATCCTTTGCCAAAGCCCAAGGAGCGGTTTCGTCAATATATTTGTTGGCACGGGAAACCAATTTGAAAATTTCCGTCAATGCCAAGGAGAAAGACATGGATTCCATGTGGGGTTTTGCCTTCTCCACAACGGAACGAGTCATGGAGAGCAGTTCCTCGTCAAGAGTGTCGTTGGTGCGCTCTGCGGGAATTTTTCCATTAAAATATTTCATCGCCATGGCGGTGGAGCGGGAAACCAAGTTCCCCAAATCGTTAGCCAAATCGGCGTTAATGCGATTCATCAAACCGTCGTAGGTATATTCTCCGTCGGAACCAAAGGGCATTTCACGAAGCAAGAAATAACGGACGGCGTCTTTGCCGAAATGCTCTGCCAAGAAAATGGGATCGACGATGCAAGCAGCACCGGACGCCTTACTCTTAGAAACCTTGTCGCCGTTCATCTGCAACCAGCCGTGACCGTAGACCTGCTTGGGCAGTTCCACGTCCAACGCCATCAAAACGGCAAACCAAATAATGGTGTGGAAGCGTACAATATCCTTACCCACCAAGTGAATGTCGGCGGGCCAATATTTTTTCATCAAACTTTCGTCTTCGGACTTGTATCCGAGAGCGGTAAGATAATTGGAAAGAGCATCGATCCAGACGTAAGCCACGTGTTTTTCATCAAAAGGCAGAGGAACTCCCCATTTAATGGTAGTACGGGAAACGCAAAGATCCTTCAATCCGGGCTTCAGGAAATTGTTGATCATTTCCGCAGAACGAGCTTCGGGTTGTAACAAGCCGGGATTGTTTTCCAAAAGCTCGATGAGACGATCTTGATACTTGGAAAGACGGAAGAAATAACTCTCTTCTTTCGCCTTTTCTACGGGACGGCCGCAGTCGGGGCATTTTCCGTCGACCAGCTGAGATTCCGTCCAGAAGGATTCACAGGGGGAGCAATAATGCCCCTCGTATTCGCTCTTATAAATTTCACCTTTATCGTACAGTTCTTGATAAATCTTCTGCACGGCGGCAACGTGATAATCGTCGGAAGTACGGATAAATTTATCGTACTGAATTCCGAGTACTTCCCAAATATTTTTAATATCCGCCACGATCTCGTCCGTGAATTCTTTCGGAGTTTTTCCAGCCTCCTGAGCCTTCCGCTCCACCTTCTGACCGTGTTCGTCGGTACCGGTAAGCATCATCACGTCGTATCCGCACATTCGCTTATACCGTGCCATGGTATCGGCGGCAACGGTAGTATAAGAATTCCCAATGTGAAGATGCCCCGAAGTGTAATAGATCGGGGTAGTGATGTAAAAGGTGTTTTTTTCGTTCGACATAAAAACCTCCGGTGCAAACGAGCACAGATTTGTCCATGAGGACATGTAATAGAGTTATTATAGCAAATTTTTTATAAAAAATCAAGTACTTTCGGCAGAAGATTGCAAAATGTTTGAAATCGTGGGGATTTTTTTCGAAATTTTTATGAACCCTATGGATTTTGCCAGCAGGATATGCTATAATAAACAAAACAGAAATTACATGAGGGGAACGAAATGGACAAAAAATTATTTCGGAGCATCGTGGCTTTGCTTTCTATTGCCGCGGTTTTTGCCGTTGCAGTCATAAAAATCGACGCCGTTTTTTCGGGTCTTAAAATTTTAATGTCGATCCTCTCCCCCGTCATTGCCGGGGTTTTGATCGCGCTGTTTTTAGACCGCCCCTTTTCTATGTTTCGGCGGTTATTTTTGCGTTGCTTCAAAAAATCAAAGCATAAAAATGCTCTTACCAACGGACTTTCCGTCGCAGTAACCTATGTTTTACTTCTGTCTTTTGTTGCCGTTTTCTTAGTTGCCGTTATTCCCGAAGTGACGGCAAGTGCAACGACGCTGATTTCCAACATCGAATCTTACATTAAAAACGTAGAAAACGTTTTGAACGACGTTATTGCAAAATACGATTTTCTAAAAGAAAACGTTGCTCCCTTTGATTTCACCGAATGGGGAAATTGGCTGACGACGCTCATCAAGACGCTGACGGAAATGGTAAAAGACCGCCTTCCCGAAATTTTCAACCTCACTAAGAGCATCGCAGGTGGAGTTGCAAACACGATTTTAAGCATTATTATCTCCGCATACATTATGCTGGGGCGGAACCATTTGAAATGGCAGTCAAAAAAGACCATCTATGCATTCTTTCCCGAACCCCTTGCAAACCGTATCCGGGAAATTGCAAAATTGACTGCTCGCACACTGACGGGATATATCTCAGGCAGAGTGATTGATTCCATTATCGTCGGAATTCTCTGTTTTGCCTTTATGAAATTATTTGGTTTCGAATACGCCGCACTCATCAGCTTTATTATCGGTGTAACCAACATTATTCCGATGCTGGGACCCTTTATCGGTGCTATTCCCTCTGCATTCCTGTTGCTCCTGGTCAATCCGGGGCAATGCTTCTGGTTCATCATATTTGTGATTGTACTCCAACAAGTGGACAGCAACCTCATCGACCCACGGATTTCCGGAGAAGCCACAGGACTGCCAACCCTTTGGGTGTTGATTTCTATTACTTTAGGTGGAGGACTGTTCGGCTTTTTGGGGTTCATTCTCAGCGTTCCCATCGGTGCAGTAATTTACACCCTAACTCGCGAAGAGGTAACATATCTTTCTCAAAAAAAGGGGATTCCCTTGGATGATGAAACGGATAGAGATCCTCCCGGCAAAAAATGGTCGCAGAAAGAATTTAAAGAAGTTCTGATTAAAAAAAGAAAACCTCCCAAAAAGGAGAAACCATGACCTTTTACAGCCACTCGGAACAAGAAACAAAGGATTTCGGGAAGAAATTATCTAAAACCTTTGACGGGGAAATGATCTGTCTTTTTGGCGAAATGGGTTGCGGAAAAACCGAATTTGTCAAGGGTTTTTTGGAAGGTATGGGCTACTCGGGAGACGTAACCAGCCCCACCTTTGCCCTGTGTCACCGATACGATGCGAAAAAACCGGTTTATCACTACGACTTATACCGTCTCTCCGGATACGACGACTTATACTCCATTGGTTTTTTTGATCGAGAACTGAATTCCGTAAGTCTGGTTGAATGGAGCGAAAACGCGGAAGAATATCTTCCGGAAGACGCCCTTCGAATTTATTTTGAATACGGAGACGGAATCGAAGACCGCATTCTGCAGGTAAAGGAGAATTAATTTCAATGACCGTATTAGCTTTTGACGCCTCTACCCTTGCGTGCTCCGTCTGCGTCATGCGAGACGGAACCGTTTTGGCGTCCCGCTATCTGAATACGGGATTAACCCACAGTCAAACGTTGCTCCCCATGATTGAGGGGGTTTTGAAGGATTCCAATCTTACCATAGCGGAAATCGACCGTATCGGCGTAACGGTGGGACCGGGATCTTTTACGGGAATCAAAATTGCCGTTGCCACCGCAAAGGGACTGTCGCACCTTCATAAGATTCCCTGTGCTGCAATATCGTCCCTACAAGCCTTAGCCGAAGGAATCGGCTTTGACGGTATCGTTTGTGCCGTGGAAGATGCTCGTCGAGAAATGCTATACAACGCTAATTTTAGAGCAAATGAGCGTCTTTGCGAAGATCGGCAAATCTCGGTACAAGATTTGTTAGAAGAATTGAAAGAACCTTTTCTCCTGTGCGGTGACGGAACGCACATTGTCGCAGCCGCCGCACAAGAGCGGAAATTAACCTATTTTTGTGCTTCTCCCGACCGCGCCTTTATCCGCGCAGAGGTAGTGGCAAAGATTGCACAAGATTTTTCGGAAAACGACCTATGTTCTCCCGAAAAATTAGAACCGAAATATCTCCGTCTCCCCCAGGCAGAACGGGAACGCAACGAACGAGAAAGTAAACATTGAAAGGATATACATTATGAAACTTGTCATTGCCAGTGACCACGCCGGATACGGGCTGAAAGAAAGTGTAAAAAAATACCTGTTGGCGCAAGGTCATTCCGTAATTGACTGCGGAACCAACAGCGAAGACTCCTGCGACTATCCCCTGTTTGCAAAAGCGCTTTGCAAAGAAATCAACGACGGAAATGCGGAACGTGGAATTTTGATTTGCGGAACGGGAATCGGAATGTCCATGGCGGCAAATAAAGTCAAAGGAATCCGCGCCGCTCTTTGCTCCGACTATTTTTCCGCAAAATTTACCCGGGCGCACAACGACGCAAACGTCATCTGTCTCGGCGCGAGAGTCATAGGCGAAGGATTGGCTTTAGAGCTCATTGAAATCTTCCTCAGCACTCCCTTTGAAGGCGGAAAACACTTACGCAGAATCAATATGTTTGAAGAATAGGAGAATTATCATGAACGTCAACGTTACCAATCATCCTCTCATTCAGCACAAACTTGCAATTATGCGCCGAGTAGACACCGGTTGCAAAGAATTCCGCGAATTAGCCAGTGAAATTGCCATGCTTCTTTGCTACGAAATCACGCGCGATTTAGAAACAAAGGAAGTCGACGTCGAAACGCCTTTGGTTACGGCAAAGCTTCACGTACTTGCAAACGAAAAATTTGCGGCGGTTCCCATTCTTCGGGCAGGTCTCGGAATGGTAGACGGAGTAGTTAATCTGATTCCCAATATTAAGGTTGGGCATATCGGTCTTTACCGGGATCCCGAAACTTTGGAGCCGGTGGAATACTACTGCAAACTACCTTCGGATATTGAGGACCGTCACGTATTCCTGTTGGATCCCATGTTGGCAACGGGCGGCTCTGCGTCTGCTGCTATTTCCCTTCTGAAAAATAAAGGCGTAAAAAACATTAAATGCGTTAACATTATTGCCGCTCCCGAAGGAGTACAACGTATTAACGACGACCATCCCGACGTTCCCGTATACTGTGCGGCGTTGGACGATTGCCTCAACGATCACGGCTATATCGTTCCCGGCTTGGGCGACGCAGGAGACCGAATTTTTGGAACAAAATAAACCGTTTACTGCGGAAAAGGTCGATCTTTTCCGCAGTTTTTTTGACACAAAAACGCCCTTTTTCTAAAATAATTGTTCCAAAAAATAGGGTTATACTATAAATAGTAAAATGCGTAAGGATGTATTTATGGAATTTGAACCGTCTAACATTTCAAACTCTCAGGAGTATAGCGTTTCTCCCCCCAAAAAAAGATCTCTACCCACGGTACTTGCCGTGATATCTTTAATTGTGTCTGGAACACTCCTGTTGATATTAGGAAAAACCATTTCCTATTTTAAAGAAGAAACTGCCCGCCTCTCAGCAGAATATGAACAAAAATTGCAAATAGCAAAAAACGGCGGTTTACAAAATCCTCCCGACGTAACGGAAGAGGATCTGCAAAAAGCGGAAATCATTATCGACGAAAACTCCTATGCCCTCTCCACCGTCGTTGCGGCGGTACGACCGTCGGTGGTTAGTGTCTGCGTTACAGTCCCCTCAAAAACCATCGACTACGGATTCACCTATTATCAAACTGAGGCGGCAACCTCTACGGGGTCGGGAATCCTTTGGACGAAAGACGGGTATATCATCACAAATCAGCACGTAATCGAACATGCCCAACAAGACGAAAACGCCTTTATTACCGTTCTTTTTGACAACGGAACCGAGGCAGACGCCACGCTGATTGCGGCAGATAAGCAAACAGACCTTGCCTTAATTAAAGTGGAAACGAAAACCGACCTTCCCACCGTCACCATAGGCTCTTCCGCAAATCTGATGGTAGGAGAAACCGCCATAGCCATCGGGAATCCATTGGGTACTGAATACGCCAACAGCGTTACGGTGGGAATCGTCAGCGGACTGAATCGGCAGGTATCTGGTGAAAACGGCGTTTCTACCATGATTCAAACCGACGCGGCAGTCAATCCGGGAAACAGCGGCGGAGCTTTAGTTGACGCGTCCGGAAAAGTCATCGGAATCGTGTCTGCAAAAATCTCGTCTACGGAAGTGGAAGGAATCGGATTTGCCATACCCATTGACGATGCAATTCAAATCGTTACCAGCCTGAAAAATTACGGATACGTGAAAGACCGTCCCGCAACGGGAATTGCAGAAGGGACGGAAATCACCACGAGTATGGCGCGCAGATACAGACTGCCACAAGGCTTTTACGTCACGTCCATCACTCCCGAAAGCGGCGCTGAAAAAGCGGGAATTCAAAGATACGACGTGATCTTATCCTTTGACGAAAAAGAAATATCTACCTTAAACGAAATTGAAGAAATTAAAAAAGGGCATAAAGTGGGCGATTCCATTGCCATTGAATATTACCAATCCCGGACAGGTAAAACCATTAAAACTACCTTAACACTTACCGAAGATAAAGGTTAAATGATTACCGCATCGAAAAGCTCGATGCGGTATTTTTTTCAAAAAACACAACGGTATAACGACCGTCTTTTCGGAAAAAATAACGTCGGTGAGGTGATAAAAATGAAAGCAGAAATCAATAAATCCGGTTGCATTAAATGCGGTCTTTGCGCAGATATTTGCCCGACAGTCTTTCGACAAGAGGGTTCGGAAGTTGCAAGCGTCCGCGTGGAAGAAATTCCCGCAAAAGTAAAAAATGAAGCTGAAATTGCCGAGGAGCAATGCCCGACCAACGTAATTAAAATACGAAAATAATTAGATCTGAACAAAAGACACCGGCTCCCGATTTGGGAGCCGGTGTTTTATTTTATAATTGCTGATTAAACAATTATCCGGGAATCATTCTACCGTCAGCGTTGAAGATCTCCCAGCCTTTGAGCTCATCGCAGTTGGCAGTCTTCCAGACGTGGAACTTTGTAAAACTTATTCAGGGCAACTTTGTTGGCAGTTGCGGTGACGAAGGCGTTGACTAGTTCCGCAACGTATTGTCCGTTGTCGTTGTCGGTAACGACGATATCAACGGTTTGGGTGACGTTGGCAAATTTTAAGTTTACTGCTTAGGAAAGAGAAAACAGTACGGTGGCGTTTTTCTCCATGGTAAATTGAAGGGTCTCCTCTGTTTGCCGGAAGGCTTCGGCACCGAACACGGGGGTTGCAGAACAGTGTTTGGGCAGGGTGAGAGTCTTTTCTCCGGCTTTGGTGGAATGCAATCCCACATAACCGTTTCCGACGTAAACGACGTCAGGTTCTTCGGTATAAAGATGAACGCCGTTTTGTTTCAAGAAAGCCTGAATCTCTTCTGTCGTCAAGGTGAAGTGCTCGGGGGTTGCAGTCAAATAAGGAATCTTCAAAGATTCACAAAGTTCCATTGCTTTTTTGCCCCCTTCCGAAGGTACCGGAAAGGGGAACACAGCAACTTTATACTTGCTTAAAATTGCTTGCGCATCTTCTACCATACAGGAATCGTAAGGAGCGCCCACGGTTCCCATGGCAGTACGAGAATAAATGATTCCGGGGGTCAGTTCAAAGTGGGTGCTCAGCTGAGGAGAACGGCTGAAAAGATTAGCATAAGCCGTTTCATCGGCAAAAAAGACGACTTCGGAATTTAAAGGCGAATTTACGTTAAGATGCTCTTTGTCGTAAATCAACTTTAACGACTTTAATTCTTCCATCAAGAGGGGGTCGTTATACCAACCGCCCCACATATCAAACCACCAAACGGCGGAAGCTTTCGTCAACTGATGTACAAAGCTTTTACGCAGAGCTTCCCGGGAAAGTTCAGCCGTCGGAGGACCTGACCAAACGGAATTTTTGACGTTTGTGGGATAAATAGATTCCGGATATTCGCCGGGGCGTGCCTGTTGAATGCCGGTGGTCAAATACGTACGAATATCACACTCGATAAAGCACAATTTTCCATGATGTTTAACCGAATCAACGGGAATCATATCTGCCCAGTCAATTCCGAAGGCACGGTTACAGGTATAGGCATTGGGGGAAGAAAAGAAATCGACGTTGGGAGAATCCAACAGACGACGCAAGCCATGGGAACCAAACAGGACCGAACGGTTGCATTCGAAGGAATAACCGTAGAACATTCCGACAATTTGGGAATAATCCACTTCTTGCTTTAAAGTCTTGGAAAAATGGTCGATGCTTTCCGCCACACCGAGGTTGCAGAAAATGGAGTAGCGCTTTGCGTTTTCATCGGTTTGGCAAACTTCGCCGCTATATTCAAAGACATCCTTATCAGGCAACTGAGCACCGTCGACGCCGTAGGTTTCTTTAACCCATTTACGGTAATACCTTTCTGCGGCGGGAGCAAGACACCCGTTGAGGTCATGATGAAACCATTCCTGCGTCTGACCTCCGCAAAGCTGCCAACCGGCAACACGGGAGGCGTAATCGGAGCGTTTTACGTGCCGAACGAATCGAAGCAACAATTCCGCACCGTCTTTTCGGAATTGTTCGGAAAAGAGCGCCTCACGATATCCACCGAAGCGGGTGGGAATTACTTCTTCCGGATGAGCAGCAACCCACCATTTGGGCATACTGACGTAGACGCGGGGGAAAATAATTGCATCGGGGCATTTCTTTAAAATTTTATAGACCGCATCTTCGAATTCCGAATAGTCGGGGTGCTCCATATCTTCATAGATACCCACGTGGAAGGGGGTAAATCCCGTTTTACTGCTATTGATGGGGGACGTGGTAAAAGATGCGTTTACAAAGAAAATTCGATACCCGACGTTCAGAAAATCTTCATAGCGACTTCTTTCTTCAAAATACGTGGTATATGCCATCGCGCCAATAGGTTTATCCTC
>JAZSJP010000185.1:0-2008 GCA_045534395.1 Eubacteriales bacterium
GGTCTGAACGTAGACATTCTTATTTGCGGCGGAATCGGCGGCGGCGCACAGGTGGCGCTGAAAGATGCCGGAATCGCCGTGTTCGGGGGCGTTTGCGGAGTCTCAGACACAGTAGTCAACGATTTTTTAAACGGTCGTCTGGACTTTAACCCCAACGTAAAATGCAACCACCACGGAGAACATCACCACGAAGAAGGACACACCTGCGGCAATCACGGTTGCGGCGGAAGTTGTCACCACTAAACGACGGTCTCCTCTGCTCTGCAGGGGAGATTTTTTATAAAAACCCTTGAAAAATCTAAAAATTTTCAAATATGTAACAAATTCCCCCTTGACTTTAGCGTGCTAAAGTGGTATAATGTGAAAGTATTTTACGAAAGGAAGGATTCGGAATGACCAAACCTATTCATACCGAAGCAACGGACAAGCTCTTTTGCACCATTCTTGCCCTGAACAGCGTAGAAGAATGTTACGCTTTTTTTGAGGACGTTTGCACCATTAAGGAATTGCAAGATATGTCTCAGCGGTTGGAAGTGGCACAGCTTTTGCACGAGGGAAAAAGCTACGTTCAAATTTCCGAAAAGACCGGCGCCTCTACCGCCACCATCGGAAGAGTCAACAAATGCCTCAATTACGGCAGCGGCGGATACCGCAAAGCGCTGGAGAACAAGAAAGGATAACCCATGAACCCTTACGATAACGTTTTGAACGGAGATGAAAAGGCCGCCTTTGGACTTCGGGAATTGTACCGCAGTTACGGCTATCATCCCTATAAAATGAGCAAATTTGAGGAATACGACCTATACGTCCGCAACAAGGATTTTCTCGTTTCGGACAACGTTATTACCTTTACCGACACCAACGGTCGGCTCATGGCATTAAAGCCCGACGTAACTCTGTCCATTATCAAAAACGGAAAAGACCTACCCGGAACCACGGAGAAGGTCTATTATAACGAAAACGTTTACCGCATATCCAAGGGAACCCACTCTTATAAGGAAATCATGCAAGCGGGTCTGGAGTGCATCGGTCACATCGACCCCTACCAAATTTTAGAGGTTCTGACTCTGGCGGCAAAAAGTTTAGAGCAGATCTCCGACGACAGTCTTTTGGATCTGTCCCACCTTGGCATCGTTTCCGACGTTTTGGAACAATCGGGGCTTTCCGACGGCGGGAAAAAGGCGATCTTAGGCTTTTTGGGAGAAAAAAATCTCCACGGCGCCTTGGATCTCTGCGCAAAAGAAGAAATCTCCGCACCTGCCACGGAAGATATTAAAAAGTTGATCACCACCTACGGCGACCCCGAAACCGTTTTGCAAGAGTTAAAACAATTGAGTGCAGGACAGAACTACCTTGCCGAATTGGAAACCTTGGTCAACGCCCTTTTGAAAAACGGTATCGACCGGGTGCGCATCGACTTTTCGGTCATCAACGATATGCGCTATTATAACGGCATCGTCTTCCGAGGTTTTGTCAGGGGAATCCCCACGGGCATTCTGTCGGGGGGACAATACGATAAGATGATGAAAAAAATGGGGCGCAAATCCCGTGCCATCGGCTTTGCGGTCTATTTGGATCTCTTGGAAGATCTCAACGACACTCAAGAATACGACGTGGATACGGTGCTTCTGTACGACGAGAATGACGCACCCGAGGAAATTGCCGCCGCAGTAAACGTCCTTTCCAAAAAAAGAAGCGTATTTACCGCATACAAAACCACGCCGAATCTGAAATACAAAACCGCGGTCACGGTAAAGGAGGTGGCGATTCTTGGATAAGATGCTCAATATCGCCCTTCCCAAAGGAAGATTGGGAGAAAAAGTCTACGCCATGTTTGAAGCCGCCGGCTTTGAATGTCCTTCCATCAAGGAAAACAACCGAAAACTGATTATTGAAAATCCCGAAAAAGGCGTCCGCTTCTTTTGGGTCAAGCCTTCCGACGTTGCCATTTACGTAGAAGTCGGAGGCCAAGCGGTCTTAGGAAGACAATACTAATGGCCAACTCCTT
>JAZSJP010000005.1:0-2683 GCA_045534395.1 Eubacteriales bacterium
CCTACGCTTACAGCAACGCAACCTTGGAACAACACGACGTTGTTTTGGCGCTGAATCCCGACGGAACGGGCGCCGTGGTCTTTATGCCTCTGATGTTTACGGCGGAAGGCTCGTATCATTACGTCATTGTAGAAGATGAGGTGGATGAAAAGGGCGTTACCGCAGACAAGACGGCGTATAAGATTGAGATCACCGTAACGGATAACCATAAGGGAAATCTCATTGCGACGGTGAAAGTCAACGGCAACGACATTGCAGATTCCACGGCAGACGATATCGTCTTTAAGAACACCTACAAAGCGTTGCCCACCACCATTGTCATTGAAGGGATTAAGACTCTGGCCGGTCGCACGTTGACGGCAGACGAATTTACCTTCGAACTGTACGATGCGGCAGGCACGAAACTTCAGACCGCAAAGAACGGGGCTGACGGTAAGATTAAGTTCAACGAAATTGCCATCACCGAAGCCGGAACTTACGTATACACGGTCAAGGAAGTTCTCGGAAATGCCAAAGATATCGGCTACGACACCTCAGTTTATACGGTAACGGCAACCGTCACCGACAATCTGGACGGAACCTTTAAGGTAGAATACGGCATTGCAAAGGGTGGCGACACAGTACAAAACATTACTTTTGCAAACGTTTACAACCCCAAAACCAGCGACAACACCAATCTGTGGCTGTATCTGGCTCTGTTAACGGTCAGCGGCGGATTGATGGGTGTCTCCTTCTACAAAAAGAAAAAAGAAGCGTAAATAAAAAACTGTTCGGCGGTAACGAATTCGTTACCGCCGTATTTTTGTGCAGGACTTGAAATTTTAATTTAAATATGGTATAATAACTTTATCAATTACGAAAGGAATCCTTTATGAGCCTGACGGACAAGCGAAATTACGGAATTGATCTGTTGCGGATTCTTTCCATGCTGATGGTATTATTGCTTCATATTTTAGGTGCAGGCGGAGTGTTAGGTGCTTCGGAACGATTGTCGCTGAACTATGAAATTGCTTGGTTTTTGGAGACTGCCGCTTACTGTGCCGTAAACTGCTATGCCTTGATATCGGGATACGTTGGGTTTCGGGCAAAACACCGATATGCCAATCTTCTGACCCTTTGGCTTCAAGTGGTTTTATATTCTGCGGGAATTACCTTGATTTTTGTACTTATTTCTCCGGAAAATGCAAGGGTTGATACCGTTTTAGGCTCTTTTTTCCCTGTAATCAACAATTACGGTTGGTATTTTACCTGTTATTTTGCCCTGTTCTTTTTTATGCCTCTGCTGAATCACGTAATCAACACCATGGCGGAGAAAGATCTGAAACTTCTTTGCGCTTCGGCGGTGGGAATTTTATCAGTACTGCCTACAGTAGCAACCAAAGATATTTTCCAAATCAATGACGGATACAGCGTTCTGTGGTTGTCTGCCCTTTACCTGTTGGGCGGGTGTATCGGTCGCTTCGGCTGGTTTGCAAAAACCAAGGAATGGATTCTGGGACTGATTTACGGTGGTTGTGTCCTTTGTTCTTGGGGAGCCAAATATTTGCTGGAAGTTTGGAACAATCCCTTTTTGAACCGATTTACGTATTCAGAAGTGTTAATTCGCTACAAATCACCCACGGTTTTGATTGCGGCAGTCTGTTTGTTGCTTCTCTTTGCCCAGACGAAGGTGCCGAAATTCGGGCGGCTTTGTATCAACTTCCTTGCGCCCACCGCCTTCGGAGTTTATATTATCCAAATGCACCCGCAGGTCTGGAATCGGATCATCGTCGGGAAATTTGCGGAATTCTCCCATGCTCCTGCGGGAATTATGGTGTTAAAGCTCTTGTTGACTACCGTAATTCTTTATTTGGGATTCTCCCTGACTGATATGCTTCGGCACTATTTTTTCCGTTGGCTGAAGGTCAAGGAGCGATTGACAAAGGGGGAACTTTATATCCGGGAACGGAAGAAGGATAAGTCATGAGCGATTTTTATAAAAGACACCGACAGGTCATTGCCTATTTTACTTACGGCATACTGACATCCTTGGTAAACTTGATGCTATATACAGCTCTTGTATCCTTAATAGGGATAACGTTGAGTAACGCTGCAGCGTGGCTTGGAGCGGTAATTTTTGCCTTTGTAACGAATAAATTATTTGTCTTTCAAAGTACAAAATGGCGAACAAAAGAGACTTTAAAAGAGGCGGGAACCTTCTTAGGGGCACGGATTTTTTCCGGAATCCTGGAAATCGTATTGCCGACGGTGTTATTCTATATCGGGTTGGATCACGATTTGTTCGGAATCGAAGGATTTCTTGCAAAGATCATCGTCAGCATCATTGTAATCATACTAAACTACGTACTGAGCAAAAGAATCGTATTCCGAAAGAAAGATTAAAAAATATCGCAGAAGAAAGCGTGTTATCCTTAACGGAGTTTACGCAAACCGAGTAGGATGAGAGAAATTGACAGTATGGCATAACGCTATACTGTCTTTTCTTATAAAAAAGCAACAGCGAAACGGAGTGTATTATCTTGGTTTGGGTAGAAAAAGTCACACTTTTTTGATATAATATTAAAAATCCCCCTGCGTAAGGTATTGCTTGTTACGCTGCGTAATGTTGTAAAATAAGCAGCGTAAGGAGGTGAAAGCTATGTCAAAGTACACAACAGGAGAAATTGCAAAGCTCTGTGGCGTA
>JAZSJP010000071.1:0-8620 GCA_045534395.1 Eubacteriales bacterium
TTCCGTAGTTTCTGCGGCAAGGGCCAACTCGGGAATATCACCGGTCAAAGTACGAATGGTGGAAACCAGCTGATACCGTTCATCCAAAACGTAAACGCAGTTTCCCTTCATATCCAGAACGTACAGATAGCCGTTTTTATAGAACAAATCCGTCGGAGAGAACGCCGTCGTTGCCGTTGCGTTGGGAACGATGTCCAGAACGGAGATATACTTTTCAACGGTAAACGCCATGGGTGCCGCGGCATCCACACCGTCTACGTTGTAAAAATAAGAATTACTAACGTTGTTAATAGGCAGCGCCGAAGCAGAAAGAACCGAGCAGAAGACCACGGCAAGGGCGAGTACCGTAACAATGAGGCTTTTGATAAACTTTTGTTTCATTGCAATACTCTCCTTTCCTTAGTCTTTCATACCGGACGTAGCCATGGTTTCAATAATGTTACTCTGAGTTACCAGGAACGTCAGAATGGGAACGATCATCATCAAGACGCTGACTGCCGTAGAAACACCGGCGCGGGCAATACCTTCCGAGGTGATCTGCCCCAAAGCGTAGTTCAAGGTCTTCAATTCTTCGCGATAAATGTAGATGGAAGATCCCGTATTCCAATAATCCTTAACCGAGAAAACGATCAACGTCATCCAGGCGGGTTTCATATTGGGCATCAGAATACTCCAGAAGATCCGGAAGTCGCCGGCACCGTCGATGCGAGCCGCTTCCAAGACCGAGTCGGGGAATTGATCCACGAATCCGCGAATCAAATACAAAGAGAAGGACGAACCCAAGGCGGGAACCAAATAGACCCACCAAGTATCCACGAATCCCAAAGCCGCAATAATAATATAGGAAGCGTAGCCTGCGGCGGGAGCGGAGATCATAAGGCTGATGGTAATCAGTTTATTTACGGCGTTCTTTCCTTTGAACTTCCATTTAGAAAGAGGATATGCCGCCATGGATGCGGAAACGATCCGCAAAAACGTACATCCTACGGTAATAAACAACGTGTTAAACAAATAACGCGAGAAAGGAATCGTGGTGTTGGACAAGATCGAAAACATATCGCGATAGTTGGAAAGCGTAGGATTCTTTACGATCAAGTTCGGGGGAAACAACCACAACTCATGCATGGGTTTAAAAGAGTTGGAAATCGCGTATACCATGGGGAACATCATGATAATGCCGATGGCGAGAAGGCAAAGGATCATGGTCACGTCGCCGCCGGCAGACCGGTTCAGACGGTTCTTTATGAGCCTTTTCTTCTTATAGTAAATAAGATGACCTTCTTCGTCATACTTGGGACGCTTCCGGAAAATACCGACGGTCTCTTGCTTGGGAAGTTTCACTTCTTCTGTATTCATTTGTTCAACCTCCTTACTTACCGATTCTGCCGATAATGAAGCGGATCGCTTGGTTTGCAACGTAGGTCATTACGAACATTACCATTGCAATGGCACAAGCATAGCCCATTTCATATCTGGCTCCGCCGTAATCTGCTAAGTGCAACGAAAGCGTGTACAGGGTATAGTCTTGCGTCGGACTTCCGAAAATGGTGGAACCGACACTGAAGGCACCGGTAATCGCCAATACCGCACCGAACAACAGCTGTCCACGCATCTGAGGAAGGGTAATAAAATACAGTTCCTGCCAGCGGTTCTTAATTCCGTCTACGGCACCTGCTTCATAAAGAGATTTATCTACGGTCTGAAGACCGGCGATAAAGGTCAGAAAAGAAGTACCGATACTAGACCACAACAGAATGATAATACATACCGGCCACATAACGTCGGTGTCAACAGTCCAAAGGATCGGCTCGTTGATCAAACCGAATTCAATCAACCAAGCGTTGATATAGCCGTATTTATCACTGGAGAACAGCAACGACCATACGATATCCAAACCGCCGGAAAGAGCCGGTGCATAAAACAGCAGGGTCATAAAGGAACGGGGTTTGGGGGGAATCTCATTAACGAACCAAGCAAAGGCGAAACACAGAATATAACCGCCGGGACCGGTAATGGTGGCAAGGATCAGCGTATTCTGAATTGCTTTGGGGAACAACGTATCGTTCAAAAACAATCGTGAATAGTTATCTAATCCGATAAAGTTGGGAATTTCCAACATATTGAAGTCAGTCAAGCTGACAAGGATGGAAATAAAGACGGGAAGTACGGTAAAGACAAAAAACACCAACAAGAAGGGACCGAGGAACAGCAACAAACTTAAGGCACGGTTCCGTTCGGTTTTTCTCAAACTTGCAGATTTCGTATTCTTTTTCATATTTAATATCCTCCTCTGCATCAGTTTGAAGTCTTCGAAGATGAAACGTCATTGAGAATTTCATCGGTATAAGGAAGACCTAATTGTTGTCTCTTGAACTTAACTTCTTTGTTGATTTCCTGAATGTACTGCAAGAGCGTAGCTCTGGGTTCTTCGTACTCGTTAATAACCGAGTTGTATGCAAATCCGTAGTAGCGGTTGTAGTAATAATCGCCGACGGCCTCTTCTCTGCCGACACAGTTTTTCCACTGTTCGTTCAGAACTGCCAATTCTTCGGAGCTCCAAGGAAGGCGTTGCAACGCAGCAATATTTGCCGTATTGTAACGAGCGGCAATTCCCAAAGAAGATTCCAATTCAATACCGTAATTGTATTGAGCGTCTTCGCTGACCCACCATTGCATCCAAGCCCAGCAAGCATTGGAATGCTTTTCCCCTTGGCTGATGCCTTTTTGCAAGAGAGAGATGGAAGAAACGCTGGAAGGCGTCGTGGTGTTGACGACGGGAGTCCCGTCTTCGTTGGTGACGACGTTTCCGTTTTCGTCTTTCGCAATCATGCCGGGAACGGTGGTAAAGGTCCACGTACCCTTGATTTCGGGAGCTGCAATGGAAAGTGCGCTGTAGAAGGTGATATCCTGCATTCCGATAGGCATTTCGCTGAAGCGGAAGCGGTTTTGGAAGTCATAGGATTTCGGACAGTTATAAGTAATATAGTAGTCGGTTGCGGTAATGAAGGACTGAATCGCAACTTCGGAATCCAGGTTGGTTCGTTGCATACCGTCCCGCCAAAGGGTTCCGCCGTTCTGATAAAGAATGGTGGTGAAATCCGGGGGAGCAAAATCCATGTACCGCTTCTTCAAAACGGCAATCATGTCGTAAGCTTCGTCCCAAGTTTTGGGAGGTTCGATTCCCAAATCATTCAGCACGTCTTCGCGATAGAACAACAAGCTGTAGGATTGCTTTTCGGGAAGTCCGTAAACGTTGTTGACGGTTCCCTTTTCGGGAGCACTTTCGTCCACGTACACTTCAAGGGTAATGGAAGAGAACGCAGAGGGATAGAACCAAGTCTTTACCTCTTCAAATCCGGGAACGTTTTGATATCCTTCCTGAGCATCTTCCAAGGTAAAGGATTCGAACCCGTTCAAAGCAACCAAGGCGTTACGGGAAGCGTAGTCAATAATCGACTGAGCGGCAAGACCCATAACGATATCCGGTCCTTTGCCTGCCAAAAGAGAGGGAAGCAACGCACCGCCGGGGACCAAGAAAATGTCCACGCCGATTTGATATTGGTTAATAAAGGAACGTTCGATGAGACGTTGCTTAATATCCGCGCGTTCTTTACCGGTGGTAGCCCAGATGGAAACCGTCTCTTCGAAATCCTGTTCGGAAGTAGCACCGATGGCGTTGGATTCCGAGAAGAACGAGGCAACGAACATGGAAACGTGGTGTGCGATGGACTTGAAAACTCCGGCTTTTCCTTTCCCCACGTCACAAGAAGGTTCGGACACGACAATGTAGTCCAATTCCAGAGGTTGATTGCGCATAGTGCTCAACCAAGACCCCAAATTGGTAATCTGATTTTTGAAGCTATTAAAATAGGAAGGGATGTTGTCCGGCATGTCTGACATTTCATACAAAACGTCAATAACGTTATAAACAATCGCAGTCTGTTCTCCGTCGCCGCCCAAAACGTCAACGAGATTGTTATAGATACTCGTCAAAATATCGCCTTGCGCCTTCAGGTCGGAAATAACTTCGGGAATTTCTTCATCAAGCTTATAATCCCGGAATTCGTCGGGAGAAGGTCCGGTGATCTGCAAAATTTTCCGATAGTCGTTATTCAGTTTGGAAACAACCGTTTCTACGGCGTTAATATACTCGCTCAACTCACCGGTGGTTGCGGCAATCCGAATCACGTTCTCGCCCTTGTTAAACTTAAACAAAAGCTCGTTGCCGTAATCGTCCGTGGGAGTTACCATCTGCCAATCGGAAGAATAGGCAAATTGGATCTTAGACGCTTCGATTACGGGAGTTTCGCCGTTTACGGTGATCTTACGATTGGAGAAGGTACCCGAAACAATATTCTGACGGGCACGAAGGGTGATCTTATACAGACCGGCTTCTTCCACGTTGACCCTATACTCCACCCATTGACCGGCTGCATTCCAATTTTCGCCGCCGATGACGTTATAACGCAACAGCGAAGAAGACTGAGGCTGCGTTGCGGCAGAAGAGCGGTCGTAACCGGAGTAAACGGAAGTAGAAGACTTCGCATCGGGATATTCCCCTTGAATCTTTGCGATCAAACGATCTCCGTCTTTGCGCAATCCGTTGTTTTCCGCCAAAAATTCCGTATAAGAAACAGAGTCCTTTACGCCGTACAGATACAATTCGGAAAACGCCACGGGCTCCCGGGTAGCATCCAAACGAATAACGTTGGGGCCTTTTTCCAAATAGAACTGCAACACGCCGTCGTAAGAACCGGTGGAATCCTTGAAGTAAGAATTTTCGATCCAGATCCGCTTTTCCGTAGCATTCAAGCGAACCTGATTTCCCTGAAGATCTTCAGGGAAATATCCGGTATAGATTCCGTCTGCATCGGGACCGGTTACCTTGTCCCAATCAACGTCGTCAACAAAGAGACGATCCAACGCCGCCGTTTTGGCTTCGTTATAAGGAGTCTCTCCGTTGATCTTGATGGAACGCTCAATGGTAACGCCCTTACCTTCCGTGGGGAAGTAATCACAACCCAAACCGTACAATCCGGTCGCAGGAACGTCTACGGTAAATTCCACGTAGCCGCCTTCTTGGGTCACCAAGACATTATCCTTTCCCTCGTAAGTCTTTACTTCGAGTTTTTCACCCGCGGTATATTTGGATACGTCAATATTGATGACGCTGTCCGAAGAGATCGCGCGGGCGTAAGTCTGCAGATATTCACCGTAGGACCCCGCCTTGTAGACAGCAACGAAGGGAATGTTGGAATCCAACTCCGTTACGGCCTTTGCAGAAGAGGTCAAAGCAAACATCTGGAGAGCCATCGCAACAATCAGTACTACTGCGATAACTTTGCTTTTGCGCACTGCAAAACACCTTCCTTTTGGTTCAAATACTGCCGTGGAACAAAAAACACCGGCAGTACTGCCGCTGTTTCGTATTCTCTTGCATAGGGACTTTCTCCTATTTTACTTGTATATTATAATATATTTCACGAAAAATGTCAAGTAAAATTCTACCTCTTCTAAGAGTAATTTCCTGCTTCTTTATGCATTTTTACTATTGGACATGAATTCCTTGGACAGTTTTTATGTAAATTTTGGCTCATTTTTCACCACCTGTTATACAAGCATAACACATAAAACACTAAATACAGAGAATTCATCGTTTAATATTGCTTTTAAAATCAATATATTGTATTATCTTGTTTTTCATAAAATCCGCACACTGTACAACTTGCACAAATTTTCCTCTGAAAAATAGATTCAAAAAAAGGGCACAAAGTGTTCAAAGTTATTTAACAAAGTCGTTCTTTTCCAAAGAAAAACGCCGCCTCTTGTTGCGAGGCGGCGCACTTACACAAATCGTAAAAAAGGCTTACTTTTCTCCTTGGGATGCGGAATTCAAAAAGGGAGTTGCGTACATTGCAGACAGGTCAGCCGCTACACTCCGGGAGCATCCGCAACGTCCTCTGAGGTGCCCGAAGCATCCGTAAGATCGGTCACATCGGCAGAAGAATCCGTGGAAGGAACCGTATTATCTTCTATGAAATCCCCATAGTTTGCAATATACTCTTCTCCGGTGCGAATATCCTTATGTTTTACCAGCACCGCGTGCATGGCAATGCGCACGTCACTGTTGCTTCCTTTACAGGTAGACAAGGTCAAGATCTTACTTTCCGGAGTAAATTCAATGTGCTCAAAAGCAGAAATACGGTTGTTCGACTGCAGGGTGTTCAGAAAATTAACGTACTCCGTATCATTGGAGAAGTACGTGCTGATATAATTGAACGCCGTAGTAGTTTCATACCAGGCAAAAACCTGCCAAACCGTGTGCTCCGTGGGAGTGTTGATATAAATAAAGTGATTATAACCGTCTTGCTGCCACTTGGTCTTGCTGTTCAGATAGCGCAAGCCCCCAAACATGAGATAACTGCGGGCGTGACCGTAAATAATCAAATTCCGATTGGAGAGAAGATCGTCCATATTGTTCCGATAATCCATGTAAATCCAACCGTTTTCATTATTACTCTTGTCGAAGGACTTGGAAAGATAGTACTCGTTGTTGGTGCTCTGCACCACGGCACGGTTAAAGGGCAATCCTTTCACGTCGGTGGTGGTAGGCCAATACATCCAAGCAACGGTATCTTCATTCTGTTCCCTTAAAGAATCGAACCCCACCGTTTGAAGATAGGGAAGATTTCTGACGTCGATATCTTCCACAAGAATTTGTTGCCACTTCCGAAGGTTGGGGGACGCGGGCGAAACGACGGAAGTTTCTCCTTCCGGAATGGGCTCAAAAGCACCACTTCCCATTTCGCTCAAAGAATCTCTTCCCGCAAAGTCCAAAATAGATTGATCAAAGAGTCCAAACAAACTAAAGCAAAACACAAAAGCACAAATAAAAAGAAACGTCAGAGACATGGGAGAATACTTCACGTATCCCCGTTTCTTCTTCTCCGGAGTCGGCGTTTCCGAAGGCGAAGTTTCAACCTCGGGACGCTGGTCTGGAATCATAACACCCCTCCTTTAGGGATTAGGAACTTACAGTTGAGACAATTTTTCGGGAGCCTTGACCGCAAGGATCTTCCGGCACACGTTTTCTGCGGTAAAACCGTACTTTTCCATGAGTTGAGCGGGAGTTCCCGAAGTTCCGAAAGAATCGTCGACACCAATACGGATCACCGAAGGACCGGCAGTGGGAACGTTGCAATCACAGACCGCTTCGCAGACGGCGGAACCGAAACCGCCGTTAATATTGTGGTCTTCGAAGGTCACGATCAATCCCGTATCTTTCAAAGCGTCTTCAATGGCGTTTTTATCCACGGGTTTCACCGAGGGCATATCAACAATACGACAAGAAAGACCGAGTTTTTCAAGCATTTCTTTGACCTGAGCCGTCAGTTCGTGGAAATGCCCGCAGAACATAAGCGTCACGTCGCTTCCTTCCGCAATACGGTAGGATTGTCCGGCGGTATAAGTAATGCTTCCTTCTTCATAAACCACGGGAACCGCAAGGCGTCCGCCGCGGATATAAACAGGGCCGTCGTGTTCCACGGCAAAGCGAAGCGCCGCCTTCATTTGGGTAGCGTCGGAAGGATTGATGACGATCATTCCGGGAATGGAGCGCATCAGCGCCAGATCTTCCAAACATTGGTGGGTCGCACCGTCTTCCCCGACAGTCAGACCCGAGTGAGTTCCCACCACTTTTACGTTCAAATGGGGGTACGCCACACCGTTGCGGATCTGTTCAAAAGCGCGTCCGGCGGCAAACATGGAAAAGGACGATGCAAACACGGTCTTTCCGCAAGAAGCGATCCCGGAAGCAACGCCGATCATATTTCCTTCGGCAATGCCGCAATCGATAAAGCGGTGGGGGAATTTCTTTTTAAAGGTGATGGTTTTGGTGGCTTTCGCCAGGTCAGCGTCCAGAACGTAAAAATCCGGATATTGTTCCGCAAGTTCTGCCAATCCTTCTCCGTAAGCGTCACGGGTTGCTTTCAACTCAGCCATGTTGTTCCAACTCCTTCATTGCAATTTCGTATTCTTCCTGCTTGGGGGCGGCACCGTGCCAATCGCACTGGTCTTCCATGTAGGAAACGCCTTTCCCCTTAACCGTATGCGCCACGATGCAGGTAGGTTTGCCTTTGATTTCTTTCGCTTCCTTCAAAGCGGCACGAATTTCATCGTAATTATGTCCGTCAATTTCAATCACGTGCAAACCGAAGGCGCGCATTTTATCGGGCACGGGATCGGATCCCATAACCTCGCTGGTTCTTCCGTCGATTTGAAGTCCGTTCAGGTCAACGAAAACGCAGAGGTTATCCAACTTGTAGTGAGCCGAGAACATCATGGCTTCCCAAACCTGTCCCTCTTCGATCTCACCGTCGCCCAAAACGGCGTAGACGCGGTATTCCTCATTGTTCAGCTTTGCGGAAAGCGCCATGCCGCAAGCGGCGGAAATTCCCTGCCCCAAGGATCCGCTGGAAATATCCACGCCGGGAGTGGATTTCATGCTGGGGTGCCCTTCCAGATGACTGTCGATTTTCCGGAGGGTGACCATATCTTCCGTGGGGAAAAATCCCTTCAGGGCGAGGGCCGCGTACAGGGCGGGTGCGGCGTGCCCCTTGGA
>JAZSJP010000070.1:0-4264 GCA_045534395.1 Eubacteriales bacterium
AAGACCGCTTGGCCTCCGACTTTGCCAGAGCGGACTTGGTGATACCCAAAAGAATGGTTTCCACTTCTGCGGGCTTCAGGTCGAGACCTTCTTCCGCATTGCGCTTGGCGATTTCCAGATTCAGATGGAACACCTCAGGACGGTCAACCACGGAGCCGGTGAGAAGTCCGGTATCTCCGGCGTCGAGAACGCGAACCTTACGGAGCATCTGACGGACGATAACTTCAATGTGTTTATCGCTGATATCAACGCCTTGGCGTTTGTAAACCTTCTGAATTTCCTGAATGATATATTCACGGACGGCGTCTTCGCCCTTGACACGGAGAATGTCCTGAGGATCGGAAGCACCGCGGGTCAGTTCGTCACCCTTGTGGACGTAATCCCCTTCGTGAACCCGGAGAGTAGCGCCGTAAGGAATGAGATAGGAGCGTTCTTCGCCGGTTTCGGCATTCATAATGATGGCATACCGGGCGTTGCGGATTTCCTGGAAGCGCAATTCGCCGTCGATTTCGGACAGAATTGCCAAAACCTTGGGGTGACGTGCTTCAAACAGTTCCTGAACGCGGGGAAGACCCTGGGTGATATCTGCGGTAGAAGCAACACCGCCGGTGTGGAAGGTACGCATGGTCAACTGAGTACCGGGTTCACCGATGGACTGAGCGGCGATAATACCAACCGCTTCACCCACGTTGACGACGTCGCTGGTGGCAAGGTTCATACCGTAACACTTCGCGCAGACACCGTAACGGCAGTTACAGGTGAGAACCGAGCGAAGTTTTACTTTGGTAATGCCTGCCTTCACGATGGCTTCGGCATCAAACTCGTTGATATAACGGTCTTTGCTGACGATGACTTCGCCGGTTTCGGGGTGAACGATGTCGTCCACGGGGAACCGACCCATCAAACGGGACTGCAAAGATTCGATCTTTTCCGCACCTTCGGCAATTTCCGTGACCCAAATACCTTCGTCGGAGCCGCAGTCGTCCTCGCGGATAATGATATCCTGAGAAACGTCAACCAAGCGGCGGGTCAAATAACCGGAGTCAGCGGTCTTCAACGCTGTATCCGCCTGTCCCTTACGGGCACCTCTGGAAGAAATAAAGTAGTCCAAAACGTTCAGACCTTCACGGAAGTTGGCACGAATAGGAATGTCGATGGTCTTACCGGAAGTGTTTGCCATCAATCCGCGCATACCGCACAGCTGCTTGATCTGGTCGATATTACCGCGGGCACCGGAGTGCTGCATCATCTTGACGGGGTTGAACTTGTCGAGGTAGCCGGAAAGAACTTCCGTAACCTTGGCGGTGGTATCACTCCAAACGGAAACCACCTGTTCGTACCGTTCGTCTTCGGAAATCAGACCACGCTTAAAGTTGCGAGTGATGCCTTCGACGACTTTGTCGGCTTCGGCAACCAACTCGTACTTGGCAGGGGGAACCTTCATATCCGCGACGGAAATGGTGATAGCGCCGACGGTGGAATATTTATAACCGTAAGACTTGATCTTATCCAAAACCACTGCCGTTTCGGTAATACCGTGAACGCGAATGCAGCGGTTGATAATCTTACCCAATTCCTTTTTGGTAACAAGGAAGGTGACTTCCAGATCCAAAGCGTGCTCGGGATCGTTACGGTCGACGAAACGCAGATCCTGAGGAATGGTTTCGTTAAAGAGCAACTGACCCATGGTGCAGTCAATCAGACCGGTACGGACTTCTCCGTTGATCTCCTTGGTAACACGAACTTTAATGGGAGCGTGCAACTGAATGGCGCCCGCATCGTAAGCCCGACGGGCTTCTTCCGCGTCCATAAAGCACTTGCCGGCGCCCAACTCATTCTCGTTGACGATAGTCAAATAGTAGGAACCGAGGATCATATCCTGGGTAGGAACGGTAACGGGATTCCCGTCCTGAGGACGGAGTAAGTTGTTGGCAGACAGCATCAGGAAGCGAGCTTCTGCCTGAGCTTCGGCAGACAAAGGAACGTGAACCGCCATCTGATCGCCGTCGAAGTCGGCGTTAAATGCGGTACAGACCAAGGGGTGCAGTTTCAATGCGCGCCCTTCTACCAAAACGGGCTCGAATGCCTGAATACCCAAACGGTGCAAGGTCGGGGCACGGTTCAGCATTACGGGATATTCTTTGATGACCGTTTCCAGAGCGTCCCAAACGGCGGTTTCGCTCCGTTCCACGGCTTTCTTCGCAGATTTAATATTGTTGACAACGCCCAACTCGGTCAAGCGCTTCATAACGAAGGGTTTGAACAGTTCCAGCGCCATTTCCTTGGGAAGACCGCACTGATACAGTTTCAGTTCGGGTCCGACAACGATAACGGAACGTCCGGAATAGTCAACGCGTTTCCCCAACAAGTTCTGACGGAAACGTCCCTGCTTACCCTTCAGAACATCGGACAAGGATTTCAGCGCTCTGTCCTTGGGTCCGTTGACGGGCTTGCCGCGGCGACCGTTGTCGATCAAAGCGTCAACGGCTTCCTGCAACATTCTCTTTTCGTTGCGTATAATGATCTGAGGAGCATTCAGCTCGATCAACTTCCGCAGACGGTTGTTACGGTTGATGACACGACGGTAGAGATCGTTCAGGTCGGAAGTAGCAAATCTGCCGCCGTCCAACTGAACCATGGGACGAATGTCGGGAGGACATACGGGAAGCACGTCGAGGATCATCCATTCGGGACGGTTGCCCGACAAACGGAAGGCTTCGACGATTTCCAAACGCTTCACCAACTTCAGACGTTTCTGACCGGTGGCGTCTTCCAACTCGTTGCGAATTTCTTCGGACAGGACGTCCAAATCAATTTCCGCCAGCAATTTCTTTACGGCTTCCGCGCCCATCTCAGCGACGAAGTCGGTTTTACCGTAATATTTTTCTTTCCAATCGGCGTATTCCTTCTCGGTCAGAATATCCTTCTTCTTAATGGCGCCGTTAACGACCTTTTCGTTGACGTCGGTAACGATATAAGCGCCAAAGTAAAGAACCTGTTCCAACTGCTTGGGCTGAATGTCCAGCATCTGACCGATGCGGGAAGGAATGCCTTTGAAATACCAAATGTGGGAAACGGGAGAAGCCAACTCAATGTGACCCATACGTTCCCGGCGAACTTTGGCGCGGGTAATTTCTACGCCGCAGCGTTCACAAACCTTGCCCTTATAGCGGAAACGCTTATACTTTCCGCAGTGACATTCCCAATCCTTCGTGGGACCGAAAATACGCTCACAGAATAAACCGTCGCGTTCGGGTTTCAAGGTACGGTAGTTGATGGTTTCGGGCTTCTTTACCTCTCCGTGAGACCAAGAACGGATCTTTTCGGGAGAAGCAAGGGCGATTTTAATGGCACTGAAATCGCTCTCGTTGTTGGGGTCATGGGGACGGGGATGACCGGCGTCTTCGGTAATCTGAGCCAAAAGATCGGTCTCAGGCGCAGAAACGTTGGTCAGATCATCCAGGTCGAGGATTTCGTTCATGGATTCAAATTCGTTCATTCGTTCCGTCCTCCTTATTCTTGAATTTCGGTCTCTTCGCCGGAAACGGTTCCGTCGTAGAGAACTTCGTCATCGGAATTCGCTTCGGGAACGTCCAAAGAATCCAAGAGGGAATCTCCGGAATCGTCGCCGCCGAATTCATCTTCAAACTCGTTGAAATAATTTCCCGTATTGGTTCCGGCTACGGGCATTTCGTCAGGATTGGGCAACGCCATGCGAGCATCTGCCATATCCTCGTCGTAATTGGTGGTAATATCCACTTCCTCGCCGTCCTTGGCAAGGATCTTCACGTCCAGACACAACGCCTGCAATTCCTTGACCAAAACCTTGAAGGATTCGGGAATTCCGGGCTTAGGAATGTTGTAACCCTTGACGATGGATTCAAAGGTCTTTACGCGGCCGACGGTATCGTCGGACTTAACGGTGAGCATTTCCTGCAAAGTATACGCCGCACCGTAGGCTTCCAACGCCCAAACTTCCATTTCGCCGAAGCGCTGACCGCCGAACTGAGCCTTACCGCCCAAGGGCTGTTGGGTAACCAAGGAGTAAGGACCGGTAGAACGGGCGTGGATCTTATCGTCAACCAAGTGTGCCAGCTTCAGATAGTACATAACGCCGACGGTGACGTTGCCTTCGAAGGGCTGACCGGTACGTCCGTCGTAAAGAACGGTCTTGCCGTCGTGGCTGTATCCGGCTTTATCCAGACACTTGATAATATCTTCTTCCCCGATGCCGTCGAAGACGGGGGTCATGATCTTCCAACCC
>JAZSJP010000081.1:0-7711 GCA_045534395.1 Eubacteriales bacterium
GGTAAAAAATTGATTTATTTTAAATCTTGGGACGCCATCAAGGATTTTGTCGCTTTGGTCGGTGCCAAAGAAGCCGTTTACGATTTGGCAAACCGGGAGATCGAATACTCCTTCCGCAGTACGGCAAACCGCCGTTTCAATTGTGATAATGCTAATATTCAACGTTCCGTTGACGCCGCTTCGGATCATCGACGCGCCATTGAATTTCTTTTCTCCAAAAACATTCCTCTTCCCGAACCTTTGGCGGAAATTGCCCGCCTGAGATTGGAGTATCCGGAAGATACCCTGTCTGCCTTGGGACAAAAATGCGATCCGCCTATTTCAAAAGCCGGGGCGGCGCACCGTTTTAAGAAGATCTGCGCTTTGGCAGAAGAAAAAGGAGGTGCCTGATATGGGATTCGTTCATCTTCACGTACACAGTCAGTACAGTCTTTTGGACGGTATGTGCATCGTCGGGGAAGATAAAAAGCATGACGACAAAATGATGGATCTGCTCCACGAGTTGGGACAGGACGCCATTGCCATTACCGACCACGGTAATATGTACAGTGCCATTAAGTTTTATAAATCTGCAAAAAATCACGGAATTAAGCCCATTATCGGGTGCGAGGTTTACGTTGCAAACCGCAGCCGCTTCCAAAAGGAACGGGAATTCGATTCCGGCTACGCCCATTTGGTGCTTCTCTGCGAAAATAACGTAGGATACAAAAATCTCATTCAAATCGTTTCCAAAAGTAATACGGAAGGCTTCTACTATAAGCCTCGCGTCGACCACGAATTGTTGGAAGAATATCACGAAGGGTTGATCTGTCTTTCCGCTTGCTTGGGCGGAGAGATTCCTCAGCTGATTCTTAACGGTCAATACGAAGAGGCAAAAAAATTGGCTCTTTGGTATGAAAGTGTGTTCGGAAAGGATCACTACTATTTAGAGATTCAAGACCATGGAATCCCCGAGCAAAAATCCGTCATCGACGGTCTTCTTCGCATTCACGAGGAAACGGGAATTCCCTTGGTAGCCACCAACGACGCCCATTATATGCGGAAAAGCGATGCTAAGGCACAAAAGGTTTTGCTTTACGTCCAAATTAAAAAGACCATTAACGAAGAGTGCGGCATGGGTTTTGAGACCGACGAATTTTACGTTAAGTCGGAAGAAGAAATGCGCTCTCTCTTTGAGTATATTCCCGAAGCTTGCGACAACACGGTAAAAATTGCCGAAATGTGCAACGTTTCCTTTAAAAACTTGGATGACCCCGATCACCGTGAATATCACTTGCCCGATTACCGAACTCCAGACGACAAAGACCACTACGAATATCTTCGGGAATTGGCGTATCAAGGGTTTGATAAAAAATATCCGGAGCGCACGCCGGAATTGATCGAGCGGTTAGAATACGAATTAAGCGTCGTTCACAAAATGGGTTTTGTGGACTACTTCTTGATCGTCAGCGACTATGTCCGTTATGCAAAGCGCTCCGGAATCCCCGTAGGACCGGGACGTGGCTCCGGTGCCGGCAGTATCGTGGCATACTGTATTGAAATTACCAACATTGAGCCCATAAAATACAACTTGCTCTTTGAACGTTTTTTGAACCCGGAACGCGTTTCCATGCCCGATTTTGACGTGGACTTTTGTGTGGATCGCCGTCAGGAAGTCATTGATTACTGTATTGATAAATACGGTCCTCAATGCGTTGCTCAGATCGTTACCTTCGGTACCATGAAGGCGAAAATGGCGGTAAAAGACGTTGCACGCGTATTGGAGTTTACTCCGCAAGAAGCAAACGCCATTGCCAAATTGCTTCAAGATAACATGAAAATCATGGATTCCGTGGAATTGGTTCCCGAGTTGCGGGAAATGTATCGCAACGATCCCCGAATTCACGAGTTAATCGACCTTTCCGCAAGTGTTGAAAACGCACCTCGTCATACGTCGGTTCACGCCTGCGGTGTGGTTATTACCTATCCGTCCGTTGCCACCCACGTACCTCTTGCGGTGCAGGACGGTATGCCCGTGACCTAATACGATATGGTTATTAACGAGGATTTGGGCCACTTGTAAATGGACTTTTTGGGACTTCGCAACCTCACGGTAATTGAAAACGCCTGTGTACAAATTCGTAAGAAATCCCCCCAATTTCAGATGGACGGCGTCGATATGGACGATCCTTCCACCTATCGTATGCTTTCCAACGGATATACCGACGGCGTGTTTCAGTTGGAATCCGGCGGCATGAAAAAGACGCTGATTCAACTTCAGCCGAAGAATATCGAAGATATTACCGCCGTTATTTCCTTGTATCGCCCCGGTCCTATGGAATCCATTCCTCAATACGTGTTTAACAGTAACCACCCGGATAAAATTACGTATAAGCATGAGCTAATGAAACCCATTCTCGAAGTTACCAGCGGTTGCTTGGTCTACCAAGAACAGGTTATGCAGGTAGTTCGCGATCTTGCGGGATACTCCTTCGGACGTGCCGACGTTGTGCGCCGTGCCATGGGTAAAAAGAAAATGGAAGTAATGGAACAGGAGCGGGAATATTTCGTTAACGGAAAATTTTCTGCCGACGGCACCATGGAACTTCCCGGTGCCGTGCGTAACGGCGTTCCCGCTGAAGTGGCAAACGATATTTACGACGAAATGGTGGAGTTTGCAAAATATGCCTTCAATAAATCCCACGCCGCGGCTTACGCCTTCGTTACGTATTATACCGCCTATCTGAAATGCCACTATCCTCAAGAATATATGTCTGCGCTTCTCACAAGTGTTTTGGACAAGCCGGACAAAATGGTAGGGTATATCAACGAATGTAAGCGCATGGGAATTCAGGTTCTTGCGCCCGATATCAATGAATCCGAAATCAATTTTTCCGTCTCCGATCAGGATATTCGCTACGGACTATCTGCTGTCAAAAACGTCGGTCACTCTGTGGTGGAACAGATCATTGCAGAACGACAAAAGGGCGGAAAATATCTGAATTTCTACGAATTCTGCGAGCGTACCATGAAGGCTTGCCGAGATATCGACTCCCGCACGGTGGAAAGTCTGATCCAAAGCGGTGCTTTTGACTCCTTCGGACTGAAACGGAAACAACTGATAACCGCATACGGTGACATTCGCAAATCCCTTCAAGTTTCTATTCGGGAAGAGCAGGAAGGACAGATCTCCCTGTTCGGTGCCGCAACGGAAGAAGATCGCAAAAACAGTGCTGCTGCCATTTATCGCTATCCCAACGTTCCTGAATATTCAAAGAAAGAATTGCTCGCTCTGGAAAAACAGGTTACGGGTCTGTATTTGTCCGACCACCCCATGAATGAGTACGAGTCCTTGTTTGAATCCACGGGAGCCGCCCGCATTGCGTCCTTTAACGATGAAGACGGCGGATATAAAAACAACGATAAAGTGCGCGCCTTTGGTATTTTGACCAAGGTCACGCGGAAGATGACCAAGAGCGAAACCATGATGGCGATTCTGCAGTTGGAAGATCTGACCGGTGCCATGGAAGTTCTCGTGTTCGGAAAGGCGTACGAGCGCCTTTCTCCCAAACTGAACGAAGATGAAGTTGTGATTATTTCGGGTCGGTTAAGTATTGAAGAATCCTTGCGGGAAGACGATGAAGGGGAAGGCAGAGAGCCTGCCAAACTTCTCGCCCAAGAAATCGAAACCATCAGCAATCCCAACGAACCTGTGGTGATACAACGCACCCTTCAAGAGGTCAAGCAATTGTACGTGCGCGTCAATTCGGACGATGCCGCAAAGATTCGGGATACTATTGACTGCCTTGAGCAAAATCCCGGTGCCAGCGAGGTGTTCTTCCATTTTCCCGATGAAAACCGAACCGTACGTTTTAAGGGAAAAACCGTGGATCCCAATTGGACTCTCATGAGCCGATTGAAGGAGATTTTAGGCGATCGCAACGTTGCCGTTAAGGTGGTGAAGAAATGATTCGCATTCTTCCGTTACAGACGGATCGGGAAATGTTTTGTCTTTATGAGGACACCAAGCTTCTTTCCAAATGCTTTTATTCTTCCGAAACCGGTGAGATTTACTGTATCGAAGACTTGGATGCTATGGCAGCAAAGCCTTGGCACGCCGCCATTGTCAAAGCAACCTTAAGCAGCTTGGAATATGCCGGAATTTCTGTTGCCTTTAGTAAAAATAAGGTTCTTTTCCCTTTATTGAAAGCATTGCGCTTTCAACCCGATGGAGAAGACCGCCTTTCCGTTTCCCTGGAAGGCTATTTTGATACTGCCTGTGAAGGGGCGCATTCCTAAAAAGACCAATATAAAAGAATCTCCTCACGTGAGGAGATTCTTTTATATTATTTCAGAATTCGGATCAAATCGCTTCTTCCGGCTTTTAACAATGCTTCTCGTACCAAGGAACGGTTTTGTGGCATATGATATTGCAACAATGCTCTCTGATATGCTTTTTCCTTTGCCGTGCGTGGAACGTAGACCGGCTTCATGGTAAAGGGGTCAATCCCCGTATAGAACATACAGGTAGATACTGTTCCCGGGGTGGGGTAGAAGTCTTGCACCTGTTCCGGGTGATAATTGATCTTTTTCAGATACAATGCCAATTCAATGGCGTCTTTTAAGGTGCACCCCGGGTGGGAAGACATGAGGTACGGCACCAAAAATTGCTTTTTCCCGTATTCCTTATTTAACTGATGATACTTGTCCGTAAAGGCCTTATAATAGCGGAACGGCGGTTTCCCCATGTACTTTAAAACCCTGTCGGAGCAGTGTTCCGGAGCCACCTTCAACTGACCGCTGACGTGATGCTGAATCAGGTCTCGGAAAAAGGAATCGTCTTTGTCCAGCATCAGATAATCGTATCGAATTCCCGAGCGAACAAACACCTTCTTCACCTTCGGCAGTTTTCTCAGCGTGCGAAGAATGTCCAAATATTCTTCATGAGAAACCTTCAACGCCTTGCACGGTTCCGGCGCCAAGCATTTTCGATCCTTGCACGTAGATTTTTTGTTGCAGGATGCAAAACGAAAATTCGCCGTAGGACCGCCTACGTCGTGAATATATCCCTTAAAATTGGGAGATTCGGTAATCTTAATCGCTTCTTTGACAATGGAATCCTTACTCCGAGAAGTCACCGTCCGCCCCTGATGAAAGGTGATGGCACAAAAGTTGCATCCGCCGAAGCACCCTCTGTTTTGGATAATGGAGTTTTCTACCTCTAAGATGGCAGGAACTCCACCCATAGACTCGTAAACGGGGTGATATTTTCGCGTGTAGGGGAGATCGTAAGTTTGATCCAATCCGTCCCGATCCAAGGGAACGGACGGCGGGTTTTGCACCAAAAAGCGTTTGGAGTGTCCTTGCGCCAAAATATGTCCCGTATAGGGGTCTTGTTCGTCGTATTGAATCTTCGTTGCTCGCGCGTAGGCTTCTTTGTCCTTTCGGACTTCTTCAAAGGAAGGACAGACCAATGCCCCTTCGGGCAGTTCGTGGGTGATATAGCAGGTTCCCGGAACGTCGGTAATGGACGAGATCTGCTCTCCCGCTCCCAAACGCCGCACGATTTCGGACATGGAACGCTCTCCCATGCCAAAGGACAGAAGATTGGCTGAGGTGTCTTCCAAAATAGAACGACGCACTTCGTTTTGCCAATAATCGTAATGGGCAAAACGGCGCAGAGACGCTTCCAATCCGCCGATGATAATGGGGATATCTTTGTATACTTCCCGTATTTTATTGCAATACACGATCAACGCGCGATCGGGACGCAATCCCGCCGTTTTTCCGGGAGAATAGGCATCGTCGTGACGTCGGTTCCGCGCAACGGTATAATGAGCCACCATGGAATCAATGTTCCCCGAATTGACCAAAAAAGCGTATTTCGGCGCGCCGAATCGGGTAAAATCTTCCGTGGTTTTCCATTGCGGTTGAGCAATGATTCCCACGGTATATCCCATGGCTTCCACCAAGCGGGAGATAATGGCGGTGCCAAAGGAAGGGTGATCTACGTATGCGTCGCCCGTGACTAAAACAAAATCAAATTGTTCAATGCCCTCTTCAAGCATTTCTTCTCGGGAGATGGGAAGAAACCCAGGATAACGTTTACTCATTCTTCGGTAATATCTCCTTGGGTGGCGCGGATCTCATTCCATTGATCCGTCGTAATCAAAACGTCCCGAGGCTTACTGCCCTGATAGGGACCGATGTAACCTTTTTTCTCCATTTGATCCATGAGCCGTCCGGCACGGGAGTGACCGACACCGAGAGACCGTTGCAATCCCGAGGTGGACGCCATGCCGGCTTTTAAGACCAATTCCACGGCGCGGGGGAGAAGAACGTCGTCTCCATCGTCCACAAAATCTCCGTCTGCATCGGTTCCGCCCATGGAACCGGTGATCCCCTTCTTGTTGCCCTTTACCGATTCACGGGAATTGCGTTCAATGGCGTCCAAAATCTTGGACTGTTCTTCATTATTTCCTTCGCTTGCCGTGTGTTCTTTGATGAAAGAAACCACGTCTTCGATTTCTTTATCCGATACAAAGCAACCCTGAATTCGCATGGGTTTCGGACACCCCAAAGGATTGTATAACATGTCGCCCCGTCCAATGAGTTTTTCCGCGCCGGTTTGATCTAAGATGATGCGGGAATCAATGCCCGAAGAAACCGCAAAAGCAATGCGGGAAGGAACGTTTGCTTTAATTAGACCCGTCAAAACGTCTGCGGAAGGACGTTGGGTCGCAATCACCAAGTGCATACCGGCGGCGCGTGCCATTTGTGCCAATCGGCAGATGGCGTCTTCCACTTCTCCGGGAGCAACCATCATCAGGTCTGCCAACTCGTCAATGACGATAACGATCTGCGGCAACGGCTTTTCGTCTCCGCTGATCTTTTCGTTGTAGCCTTGGAAATTACGTACATTCTTCTCGGCAAAGAGCTTGTAACGTTGCATCATTTCCGTCACCGCCCATTGCAATGCGCCGGCGGCTTTCTTTGCTTCCGTCACCACGGGAACCAACAAATGGGGAATCCCGTTGTAAACGCTTAATTCCACAACCTTCGGGTCGATCAAGATCAATTTGACCTGTTCGGGAGACGATTTGTACAGTACGCTCATCAATAAAGTGTTGATACATACCGACTTACCGGATCCGGTGGAACCGGCAATGAGAAGGTGCGGCATTTTTGCCAAGTCGATGCAAACGTTTTGCCCGGAAATATCTTTTCCCAAAGCTACGGCAATGTTGCTCTTATGAGAGCGGAATGCCTCGCTGGAAATGGTTTCTTTCAGGTATACAACGCTGGAAATCTTATTGGGAATTTCAATGCCGATGGCAGATCTTCCGGGAATGGGAGCTTCAATACGAACCCCCGACGCCGCAAGATGCAGAGCGATGTCGTCGGCAAGGTTTGTAATCTTGGAAATTTTAACACCGGCATTGGGTTGCAACTCGTAACGGGTGACCGTCGGTCCGCGTACCGCGTCCAAATACGTGGTATCAACGGAGAAATTCTGCAGAGCGGTCATCAGGTTTTGCGCCGTCTGTTGCAATTCCTGTTTGGATTTTGCCGCGTTTTCATCGGGTTTGTAAGTTAAAAGACTGAGGGGAGGATAGACGTAGGGAACTTCCTTTTCCGCTTCTTTTTTGATCTCTGCCGCCATCTGTCCCGCTTCGGCGCGGATCTCTTCTTTGGAGATTTTTTCTTCCGGGGGCAGATTTGCCTGCTTTTC
>JAZSJP010000097.1:0-7571 GCA_045534395.1 Eubacteriales bacterium
TATAATATTTAAGCGTTGAGAATAACGCTTATGCGCCGGTAGCTCAGCTGGATAGAGTGACTGGCTACGAACCAGTAGGTCAGGGGTTCGAGTCCCCTGCGTCGCAGCCGCCTCGCGAATGCCATGCATTCGGGATTTCTTCTATCTATTTGGAGGTTCTATGATCCACATTGTTTTATACGAGCCGGAGATTCCGCAAAATACGGGAAATATTTCCCGAACCTGTGCCGTTACCGGGTGTCATTTACATCTTATTGAGCCGTTAGGCTTTGAATTGAGTGAACGAAGCATTCGGCGGGCGGGCTTGGATTATTGGCAATATTTGACGGTAAACACGTATCCGGATTGGGATACTTTTTATGAGAAAAATCACGGGGAATTCTACTACTGCTCCACCAAGGGTCAAAAATGCCACAGCGACGTAGAATATCCCGCAGACAAAGACCTGTATTTTGTATTTGGAAAAGAAAGTCATGGGCTTCCGGAGCCTCTGCTAAAAAAGAATTACGACCGTTGCATACGAATTCCCATGCGAGGATTCGTGCGCAGTTTAAATCTTTCTAATTCCGTTGCCGTCGTCGTTTACGAAGCTTTGCGGCAGTTAGGATATCCCGACTTGACGGATCAAGGGAATCTTACGGGAAGAGAGGATTGACGCTAAAATTCTCTACAAAACATAGTGCTCTGACGGGTTCGGCATAGATCCATGCCGAACCCGTTTTATTCCATATAAAAACGTTCCCCGAGAAAAATCTCAGGGAACGTTTATTGCTTTTTAGTTGTACCAATCGTTTCCGGCTTCGATATTGACTTTCATGTCATCGTTGGAAGTGACGTTCCATTTTTGAATCGCCAAAGAGCTCCATTCTTGAACCGTAAGAACGGTAGCACCTTCCACGGAACGAAGAGTCAGAGCCATGTTGGTAGCGGTATTAACGATACCGTACATACCGTCACAGGGAACGACCGACCAAATCTGTTCGGGAGTATTGGCAACAGCGGTCTGAGACAAGGCACCGTCCACTACCGTCAAGGCATTGCCGGATTGCTTGTTGACGATCAGATATCCGCCCTTAGCGGGAACGAAGGTCCACATTTGAGAATCGGCAGGAAGCAGATCCCACTGAGTAACGTAATAATCGGAACCGATCCATTCCTTCGCGTTGGCAACAGTGTAGGGTTTGGCGTTGGCAAAGGAATTATAAACGTTCCAATTGACGCTGTAGGGATAATTGCGCATACGGTTTGCCTGTTCCTTAACAAGGGGATTGGAATAGGACAAATTGTCCACAACGGTCAGGTACTTGCCGGACAAAGCGCTTTGAATGCGAATGCGGTTGGGATCGGCTTCATCGGCAACGATGGTCCACTTGGATTGATCGTCGGATCGGGCTGACTTCAAAGCGATACGGGCGCCTGCATTGCTGAATGTTCCGTATCCACCCAGATACAGAGCGTAGTAACCGCCGGAACCGTACCCGGTACAGAAGAGCTGATTATCTTCGTAGATCCAGTTCTGCCACTGCAGTCCGCGATAATCACCCAAGGTCAGTTCCCCTTCAGCGGGAAGAGCGCCGTAGGAGTCCTTTGAAACGGGAGACAGGTACAAACCCTTGGAAAGGCTCTTGATACGGAAGGCATCAACTACGTTGACGTCTGTAGCATTTTCCCGAATCCAATACTGAGAAACGTTGCCCAATGCCGCCTGAATGTTGACGGAACCGTCCGCCAAAACAGACAAATAGGTGGAAGTGGAAGCGGCGTTGGTCAGAGCAAAGGTGTTGTTATCGAACTTCACGGTTTCCTGAGCCGTCAGATGGGTGCCGCTGTTGAGAACGGTCTTGCTGAGTTTGTCAGCATCGTAACCGGCAGCCACGGGAATAACGCGGAAGGAATAGGTGTAATTCACACCGGGTTCTACGTAATTTGCATTGCTGTATTCTTGATCGAACAGCGTATTGGCGCTAACGCCTCTCTGCTGTCCGATTACACGGAGAACCGTGTCCTTCTTCGCGGCAGAGGCGCCGGAAGAAACGTAATTGGAAGAGTTCCAGGGATAATCTTTGGAAACGTTTGCGGCAAAGAGGTCGGTATCGCTGGTAATGACGATTCCGGAGCCGTCTGCCCGTTCCAGAGCCATCCAACGCAGATCGGTCTTATCGCCGGAACCGGTGCTGTACAAGTAGTCGGAGCCCAACTGATCGGTAATGGCAACGTCCTTGTAAACGCCGACGCGGTTGTCGGAAGTTTTGTCGCTGTAGGATTCGCCGGGACCCATTCCGTGCCAGCTCATGGTTTTGAAGTCTGCTGTAAGGGTCATAACGGAAGACAGTTCCAAGGGAGCCACGGAATTAACGGTGGGCTGATACTTGACAGAAACCTGAATTTCGCCGTCAGCATACACGTCATAAACGACGGTATAATGAGTATCGTAGCTGAAGGTTCTCATGGATTGAATGGGATAAGTGACCCAAATATAATTCAACTCGATACGGTATTGCTTGTCTGAAACCCGAGTGATCTTGTATCCGTCGGGCAAGGTCTTCGTCTCTGCATAATTCTTAGAGAGAGAAGTTAAGACGTTGCGATTTGCGGAAGTAACGGCAGAAGAAACGATATCGCCGCCGGTAGGATTGCGCAACAGATTGGAGATCATGGAAGGAGTAAAGCTTTCGCCGTTGACAAAGATATCCTTTCCGTCAACGGAATACTTCGTAATCAGACCCGTATTGGCATCAACGCGGAAGGAGACCTTTTCGTTTTCCAAAAGAATAACGGAAGCGCCGTCATACGTAGCGGGAGCTTCGGGCAATTCCTTCAGATCCGTATCCTTTTCTTCCGGTTCGGCATCCATGGGAGCGGGTCCAAAAGTAACTTCACCCGATTCGTCTACGCTGATCTCCACGGGATTACGGGCAAAGTCGAGACGGTAAGGAATGTTGGAAGAACCGTCGGTGCACAGAGTATAGACGAACTGCGTTCCTGCGGGAATTCCGGCAACGTCAACCTTAGTGGTCAAAACGATATACGCGGCGTATTTCGCGTCAGCGGCGGCACCACCGGTCTTATTTCCGATGTTTATCAGAAGATTTTCCGCACCGGCAGGAACGTTGAAGTTGCTCATCGTACCCTGATCGAAAATTACCCAGCGGGGAACGTTCCAATAAGCGTGCTGTTCGTATACCGTCCAAGAGAGGGTATAAGTTTCATTAAAGTTCTTCTGAGAGCGGTTGGTAACGTACATTTGCCCCTTAGAGAACGTGTAATTGGTCAGATAGATTTCCGGCTTTTGGAAGACGCTGAGATTCAGAGCTGTGCCATCATGAGACTGTACGGAACCGTCTTTCACGGGAGCGGCTTCTTTAGTAAGAGCGATCTGTTTGGAGAAGACCGTCAGATCGTTTTTCTCAGTCCAAGAAGGAGCGTTTTTGTATTTTACAGTAAAGTTGACGTAATAGACGCCCTTGGTAATATCCGTACCGTAATCCAGGGTAATGGTTGCGCTCTCCCCTGCTTTCACATCAAGATCGGAAACGGTTCCGCTCTTAATAACGGATTTTCCGTCGGTGATCTCGTAAGAAATTTCATAAGCGGAAGCAAGGTCGGTAAAGGAGTTACGATTGGTTACGCGGAAAGTACCGGCAACAACGTCCTGTGCGGAAATATAAATGGGAGAA
Organism: Eubacteriales bacterium; assembly: GCA_045534395.1. Lineage (GTDB taxonomy): Bacteria > Bacillota > Clostridia > Oscillospirales > UBA644 > RGIG995. Next base: position 3,678 of record JAZSJP010000097.1, read on the forward strand.
AGGGCATTTTTCAATTCTACGGCGTCGGACTGCAATTTGCGGTCAGCGGTAACGATACCCGCCAAAGATTGATATCCGTCCAAAGCAGAGGCAGTATCGTTCCAACTGCCGGCATAGGTCAGGCGATAATCGGAAGCGTTATCCTTACCGTAAGGAGTTTTTTGCATGATTTCGGAAGCGTTTCCGGAATTAGTGGGCCAATAAATGGCGTTATCCGCCCAATAAGCAAAGAAGCCGCCTTGGAAATTAGCGTACTGATCCATCAATTCTGCATAAGAATCAAAATTGCCGCCATTGTTCAAGAGAGCGCCGTCCGTATCTTGGACGAGAATCGCTTTTTTATTTCCGGCGTTGTTCAGGAGTTGAACAAAATCGTTCAAAGACACATCTGCGGCGATCACGAGATCGGATGCGGTATCGTCGTCATCGTAAATAATCATACGAGTGTCCGCAGAGGTCAGCCAATTTCTCAAAACGGAGAAGTTGGAACCGACACCGGAATCATTACCCACGGACCACATGATGACAGAGGCACTGTTCTTGTCGCGGTAAACGACACTCAAAAGACGGTCGAGACAAGCATTTTGCCATACGGTCTGATTGCCGGGAATGGAGGCTTCGTCTTTATTGCTGTACGGATTGGAGTTCAGGCTCATATCGTCAACGACGTAAAGACCGTACTCATCGCAAAGGGAGATAAATTCTTCACTCAAAGGACGTCCGGGAGAACGGACGGCATTGATATTCAAAGACTTCATCTGCTTAATATCGGCAATCATCTCTTCTCTGGAGAGAGCCATGCCGTAAGCAGGACTGTTTTCATTATAGAGAATACCACGCAACACAACGGGTCGGTCGTTCAAAACCAAGGTCTGGTATCCGCGATCATCTACGGAAACACCGATGGTCTTAAAGCCGATACGCTTGCTGACGGTATCCAAAATTTTATCTCCGTCTTTCAGCTCCAGAACAACGGTATAAAGGTTGGGAGTTTCCGCAGACCAAAACTTGGGATTCGAAACGGAGACGCGGGAACCGACTTCTCCGAGGTAAGCGTTTGCGGTCGTTGCGGGTTTTTCGGTAAAGTTTGCGGAAGACCCGATTTGAGTAGATTGCAAAACGACGTTACCGGACGCATCGTACACGGACATATCCACGGTCAGACCGCTTTGAGGTTTGTCGTAGGACGCAAGAGCGACCGTTACGTTCATCAAAGCATCTTGACCGCTCATTTGCATATCGTAAGTAAAATCGCGGATCTGGGTATCGGGTGCGGAATAGAGATATACGTCTCTGTAAATGCCGCCGAACTTAATGGAATCGTTTGCTTCCAAGTAAGAACCGTCGCAATACTTATAGACCTCGAACACCACCAAGTTTTCTCCGCCGATCTTCACGGCATCGGTAATATTGAAGGTTTTTCCGGTATAGCTGTCTTCCCCGTAACCTACCAAAGCACCGTTCACATAGACGTAAACACAAGACGCAACGCCTTCAAAGGTAACGTAGACCTGTCTGCCCGACCAATCCGAGGGAACTTCCACGATATTGCGGTAGATTCCCACGGGGTTATAAGATTCGGAAACGTTGGGAGCTTGCAATTCTTTTTCCCAAGGATAGGTGTTATAAGTGTAAGAAGGAGCATCGTATCCCTCAAGTTCCCAGTTGGACGGAACGGAAATCTTGCCCCAAGAAACGTCCTGCTTCTCGTCGTTGCGAACGGGAGCAAAATCGGAAACGGTATAAGTATACTTTTCCGAGGCAAAATTTTCCGGAAGCAACTTGGGATTGATAACCATGGTAAAATCCCATTCGCCGTTCAAGGATTTGTAGTAGGGGGAAGCTGCATAATCCCCGCCGAGAGCTTGTTCGACAGACTCATAGGGAATCAGCGTCGTGGAATAGGGCTCCCGATTGCGGGAAACCGTTTCCGGACTTCCGAGTGCTTCACTTTCTTTGATCAACCCTTTCGTGCCGTTACAAGCAGCAAAAACGCTTACCGTAAGAGCAAGAACGAGGACCAACAAAAGTGCCTTCGTAATGTGTTTCATGCATGTACCTCCATGTCTTTGCGGTGACATATCTCTTCTCTGTAAGAAACGACAAATATGTATCTGTTTCTCAGCATTATAAAGAATTATATAATAGATTTGTGGCAATTTAATGTCATTTCCTGCTCAATTATCCGTAGATTCGTGACTTTTTTATGAACACGCGTTGGGTGCCGTTCTCTTTCATAAAGAAACGGTTTTTTTCGCACATTTCTGTGATTTTTTTGAAAACTGCTTTGTTTTTCTGCCTTTTTCCCGCACTTTAACATTGACAGAACACTTTTTTTATATTATAATAAACCCATAATTTAGAAAAGGAAGTCATGGTATGGCTGAGAAAACTGTAAAAGAAATTACGTCCATGGACGTAGACTTTACCCAATGGTACACCGACATCTGCTTGAAAGCGGAATTGGTTGACTACTCCAGCGTAAAGGGTTGTATGATTATTCGCCCTTACGGATACGCCATTTGGGAAAACATTCAAAAAAATATGGATGCGATGTTCAAGGAAACGGGACATGAAAACGTTTATATGCCCATGTTTATTCCGGAATCGCTCCTTCAAAAAGAAAAGGATCACGTAGAAGGATTTGCCCCCGAAGTTGCCCTTGTAACCAAAGGCGGCAGCGAGCCTTTGACAGAGCCTTTGGTAGTTCGCCCCACGTCGGAAACCTTGTTCTGTGAACATTTTTCCCATATCGTTCAATCTTGGAGAGATCTGCCGAAACTGTACAACCAATGGTGTTCCGTGGTTCGTTGGGAAAAAACCACCCGTCCGTTCCTTCGCTCTCGGGAATTTTTATGGCAGGAAGGTCACACCGTTCACGCAACGGCGGAAGAAGCACAAGAAGAAACCATTCGTATGCTGAACGTTTACACGGATTTCTGCAAAAATTATCTTGCCATGCCGGTGATTCAGGGACAAAAAACCGAGAGCGACAAGTTTGCCGGCGCAGAAGCCACTTACGCCATTGAAGCATTGATGCACGACGGCGTTGCCCTGCAAGCGGGAACGTCTCACTATTTCGGAGACGGATTCCCCAAAGCCTTTGATATCCAATACACCGATAAAAATAATAAATTGCAATACTGCTACGAAACGTCTTGGGGTGTTACCACCCGCTTGATCGGCGCTTTTATCATGGTACACGGCGACAACAACGGTCTCGTAATCCCTCCGCGCATTGCTCCCACGCAAGTCGTCGTCATTCCCGTAGCCATGCACAAACCCGGTGTTTTGGATAAAGCAGCGGAAATCAAAGAAAAGATTGCCGCCACCGGAATTCGTGTAAAAATGGACGATTCGGAGCAATCTCCCGGCTGGAAGTTTGCGGAATACGAGATGAAGGGCGTGCCCGTTCGCTTGGAGATCGGTCCCCGAGACATTGAAAACAACGTTTGCGTCATCGCCCGCAGAGACACGGGAGAAAAACAGACCGTCTCTTTGGACGAACTCTCCTCTTTCCTGCCCCAACTGCTGGATACGATCCATGAAGATATGTACAACAAAGCATTGAAGCACAGAGACGAAAAAACCTACGTTGCTCGTAACAAAGAAGAGCTGAAAGAAATTACGGACAACCATCAGGGATTTATTAAAACCATGTGGTGCGGAGATCCCGCCTGTGAAGACGCGGTTCGGGAAGAATTCGGCGTTCGCAGTCGCTGTATCCCCTTTGAACAGGAACAGTTGAGTGACAAATGCGTTTGTTGCGGAAAACCCGCAAAATATATGCTTTATTGGGGCAAACAATATTAAATTAAGCAACATAAAAAAGTCCTTGAGGAAATTTCCTCAAGGACTTTTTTATGTTGCTTAATTTAATATTGTTTGCCCCAA
>JAZSJP010000098.1:0-12861 GCA_045534395.1 Eubacteriales bacterium
TAAGTGACTGCAATTTTCATGGGAATACCTCGAATCTTTGTTGTATACCTATATTATACCACTTTTCTTGGGAAAAGTCAAGAAAAAGGATTGACAAAATCGCGTTTTTATACTATAATGAAAGGAGAGTAACGCATGAGAGGAGACATTATGAGAAAATCTGCACGCACCTGCTTTTTGATTGCGGGAGTATTTCTGTTTTTGTTCTTGTTACTGACTTTTTTTGTATTGAAAGTGGACGTTCAGCCCATCGGTCCGCAGAATTCTTCAGTAGGTCTTGCAACTATAAACAGTGCCGTTTTTGAATTTTGTGGTTCTAACCCAATATGGTATACCATATCCGAGGCGTGCGGCATCGTGGCATTGCTGTGCGCGGGCGGCTTTGCTTGCTTGGGCGGTTGGCAATGGATTTCTCGAAAAAGATTGAAAAAAGTGGATAAATCTCTGTATCTTCTTGGGGCGTTTTACATTCTTGTGGGAATCGTTTACGTCCTGTTTGAAGTCATCGTAATCAATTATCGCCCGGTTTTGGTGGACGGCGTTTTGGAAGCGTCCTACCCGTCTTCCCATACCATATTGGTTTGTTGTATCATGCTCAGCACCGTGGCGCAACTCCAAGGACGGATTCGGAAGAAGGCAATTTGTCTGCCTTTGCAGATTCTTTGTTGCGTCCTTTTGACGCTGACGGCGTTGGGACGGATTCTTGCGGGGGTGCATTGGTACACCGACGTGATCGCCGCAATTTTGATCAGCGGCGCTTTGGTTTTTTCATATCTTGGGGTTCAGCGGCAGCTGAAACTGAAATAAGGAGAAAGAAAGATGAACTATAACGCGATCGTTTCTCTGGTCTATGAAGCGAAAAAATTCGTTTTTTCAAAATCTCGTCTGTCCTGCGTGGAAAATAAAAATCCCTACGATTTCGTCACCGCCGTGGATATGGGAATCAGCAATTTTATGAAGACGGAATTGGCAAAATTATATCCCGACGTGGGCTTTGTTACCGAAGAAGAAGCTACCCACACCATGAGGGATAAAGTCTTTATTCTCGATCCCATCGACGGAACCACGAACCTCATTTACGATTATAAGATGAGTTCCATCTCCTTGGCGTATGCGGAAGAGGGAACGGTGGTGTTCGGCGTGGTTTTCAATCCTTTTACCAAGGAAATGTTCCTTTCGGTAAAGGGCAACGGTGCCTATTATTATTCTACTTCCCGCGGGTTGCGGGAATTGTTGGATACGGGTGTTGAATATTACCGCAAAAACCCGCTGAAATGCAGTAACCGTCCCTTGAAACAATGTATCGTCGAGTTCGGAGCCAGCTCTTCCCACAAGGAAATGGCGGGAGAGACCTTTTCACGAGGCGCTCGCGTCTTTGAGCAGTGTCTGGACTTGCGGCGCACTTGTTCTTCTGCTTTGGCAATTTGTTATATTGCCGCCGGTCGCTTGGACGGATATTTTGAAAAGATCCTTAAACCGTGGGATTACGCCGCCGCAACGCTGATTTTGTCGGAAGCGGGGGGGCGTTCTTCCGATTGGCAAGGAAATCCCCTTCCCTTGGATCGCGAGGGCACTATCGTCTGTTCTAACGGTCTTGTTCACGAGGAATTGCGTGCGCTGGTTATAAAATAAAGATAAGGAAGAAAAAAAGTAATGGAACGTTCCAATCATAACGCGAATTTTGTCGAAAAAATACACGGAATAACCTTCAGTGTTTTTGTGGTGGTCAAGGCGGTCTTGGATTTTTGGGTGTTTCCCCTGATTCCGGATATCTCTTGGGTCAAGGTTTTGGTGGTTGCGCTTATTGACGTGATTTTGTACGGAAGTCTTTACGGTCTTGTAAAATTTATCTGCAACAAGCGTATTGAGGCTGACGACCGCTTCCGCAATCTGCAAGGAACGTGGTATCATCTGCACATTCCTTATGTGCTGGGGGAAGTGGATTACACTCGCGATACGATTCGTGCCGGAAAAACTACGGTACAACGGGATCTGTACGACTTTTCTTTTGAAGCCACCAATTACGGTTATTCCGTGGATGAGTTGGGGAATCTTAGTTGTGACGATCACAACCCAACCCGTTGGAATACGGTAATTTCCGAACTTTCCAACAGCCGGGAGACAACCCACGATATTATTCAGATTTATCGGGCGCAGACCAATTCCCGTCAAGTGGTACATACCAACGTTTGTCCCTGTTGCAAGCAGGAATTCGGCGGTGTGATGGATATTGACGAGGCAGACCCTTCTCGCTACGGCGTTCACAAGATTCGTATGATTTTGACCGACGACGGCGGAAAGCGGCGGAAATGCGAGCAAATGGAATGTGATTATTCCGATTGTTGGCCTTCCTTAAAAATCGGGAAGCTGCTGCTCTTTAAAAACGAAGCCGACCGCGATGCAAAATTAAAAGAATATTTTGAACAGAAAAACAAGAAATAAAAAGGACCGTCTCGGAATTTCCGAGACGGTTTTGCTTAAAACATCATGTATTCCATGAACAAATTGGAAAAGAGAGGGTCGGCGGAGAGGTCCACGTATCGGGCGTTTTTTATGGGAAGATGCAAGGTTTTGTTGCCACAGGCGTATTTCACCGTGCCCAAAAGGCTGGAGTTGTTGATGCCTGTTACACGGTCTTCCAAGCCTTCGGGAATCATACCCACACTGACGGCGTTTGCAACTTTCAGACCCGCGGAGAACCCGCCGGCAACGTACAATCCTTCCACGTCGTCGGTGGAGATGCCCGCTTTATGAATCAAGCATTCCATGGCGGCGCGAATGGCGGATTTTGCCAACTGAAATTCCCGAATGTCCTGACCGGACAGGGTCACGTTTTCGCAGACCGTCAAGGGGTCGTCTTCCAAAAATCCCGTTTCGTCAATATCTTCTCGACGAACCGCCTCGGTGATGACGTCAATCAATCCTGTGGCACACAGTCCTTTGGGCGTCGTGTTTCCGATGACGGTGACACTTCCGTCGGCTTCGTAAGCGCAGACGGCACCTTCCGAGGCACTCATGCCGCAAGAAATGTTGGCACCTTCAAAGCAGGGACCCGCGGCGGCGGCGGTACACAAGATTTTGTTTTCGTCAAAGAGTGCGATTTCCGCGTTGGTTCCCAAATCCAAAAGAATCCGATACTTTCCGGGAGATGGTAAGTCGACGTATTCCATGCCCGCCACGATATCGGCACCCACAAAGGCAGAAATACCGGGCAGGGTCACAATGGTGTTCACTTGAGAAAGACTCAACTCGTTTCCGGGAACGGTGCGACTTTCCAAAAATGCCGGTGTGTAAGGGCTGACGCCCAAGGACGAGCAGTCAATTCCCAAAAACAGGTGGAGCATGGTGGTGTTTCCGGAAACGTACATGGTATCGACGTTCTTCAATCCAAACTCAGAAAGGAGCGTGGACGTCAATTCCCGAATCTTGGGCAACAATGCGTGTTGTAAACCGTCAACGCCATGCTTCATGCAATAGTCGATGCGGGAGATAACGTCGGCCCCGAAGACCCGTTGGGGGTTCGGTGCCGTCACCGTGCGCACCATGGCGCTTTCGTCCAAAGAGACCAATGCAAGGGCAAGGGTGGTGGTTCCGATATCCAGACAGAGACAACGGTTTTCCGTTATCCGTGCCGTTTCCGCACCCCCGGTGACGGAAGATATTTCTTCTTTGTCGGGCAGAAGTACGTCTGTATCGTCCTTTAATACGGTGCGGCACGCCAATGCGTCGGCTCCGTTGACGGAGACGGTGCATTTTTTACAAGTACCTTTTCCGCCGCAAGGGTGGGGGACGAAATATCCGTGCTCCGCTAATAAGTCGCTTAAGAGAACTTCTTCTTCAAAGGAGATTTTTCGGGAGTTTCCTTGCTGAGTGACGGTAAGAATTGGCATTATAATTCCTCCCGGAACAATACGATACCGAAATACGTAACGGTATTTACGCCGTTAATGTACTTCATGGACGTATTTTTTGCCGTCGCGCTGACGTTGATGCCGTATCCTTCCAGAGATGACAGGGCATCTTCGGGGAAGGGACAGGGTTCGCCTTTGACCTTTGCACAGGGGGAACAATTTCCGCAACCCCCTTTTGACAGATGCAGATAATTCGTATAACCTGCCTCTTTCAGCAATCGGTTCAATTCCCGACTCCGTTGGCTTTGCGTCCGACCGCCTTCCACCATTCCTTCAAAGTCAAAACTGTCTTCCAATTCAAAGATGGATTGATACAGAAGACCCCGAGGATAAGAGCGAACCTTTTCAATCAACTCGTCAATATCTCCGATGTCGGGGGGACACATCCAACACTTTCCGTAAACTCCGCAAGCGTTGACGGCGCACTGCTCCCGAAACTTGCGGTCGCAGACGATATTACTTGCGTCAATGAGTTCTGCATTGGTAAATCCTACGGATTTTGCAAGAGCAATCAAATCAGTTTTCATAAAAATCCTTCACTGCATTAAAGAATGCGTCTAAGTTTTCCCAAGGAGTCATGGGAGGAATGTCACAACCGGAAGAAACGACGAAGTTTTCGTATCCGGCACATTTTTCCAACAGTTCCAGGGTCTTTTCCCGAACAAGTTCGGGGGTGCCCATCCGCAGAATTCCGGCGGGATCTACGTTCCCCATAACGGGAATGTCCTTGGGGAAAATGTCCAGCATTTCTTTTAGGTCAATGGAGTTTCCGAAGTGGTATGCCGCGGCTCCGATGGACAGAAGAGAATCGGTCATTTTCAGCACGTTGTCCCCGCAGTTGTGGTAAACCATCAGGAAGGAATCGTCCTGAACGGCATCTGTGATCTTCTTAACGTAAGGAGCAGAAAATTCTTCTTCCAACGCGGGGGAGAGAAGACCTGCCACCGGTTCTGCCATCATAACGCCGTTTGCACCGGCTTCTTTGTACGCCTTTGCATAGTTGATCAAAAATTCCGTCGCCTTTTCCAGAACGGTATGGACCATATCGGGATCGTCGTAACAGTCGATCATAATTTCCGAAACGTCCAACAAACGTGCCGCCAAGGAGAAAGGTCCGATGATGCCGGCAAAGACCGGACGGTCGGTGATTTTGGTTACGGCTTTGCGGATGGAGTCCACGTAAAGACCGGAACGAGCCGTGCCGACGGCAGGAACCTGAAGAGCGTTTGCTTCGTCTTCGTCGTTGATCAAACGTCCCTTAACGGTCGGAACTTCATCGTCGGAAAAATGAACGGTGGCACCGAAACATTCTGCTTCCACCGAAAGATCCATGAGGCTGACGGAGGCGGCAGCGTCGGTGCGTTTCGCCACCAATGCCATGCCTTCCGCTTGTTTATCGCTGTCGGAGATCAATTCCCGAACGGAGCAACCCAAAAGGGAGATGCAGGGGAAGGATAAGACAGGAAGTGCTTTTTTGCTTGCAGGGAGGTTGTTTAACCATTCGCGCATATTTCTTTTCATAATCGTTGTCCTTTAATACTGTCCGAGCTTATTAAGGTCGGAAATTTGTTTTATGATATTTTTTAACAAGCGGCGTTCTTCCAAGAGAACGCCGCTTATTGGTTAATGAAACTTATTTACAGAGTTCTACGGCAGCGTCAGCGGCGGAGGCGGCGTCGGTGGTGTAGCAGTCAGCACCGATAGCTTTGCAGAATTCTTCATTGACGGGAGCACCGCCGACCATGATCTTAACTTGATCGCGGATTCCGGCAGCCTCGGCGGCCTTAACAACGTCAGCCATAACGTCCATGGTGGTGGTCAGAAGAGCTGAGCAGCAGATGACTTGGCAGTTTTGTTCCTTGGCGGTCTGTACGAAGGTTTCGGCGGAAACGTCAACCCCCAGGTCAACAACTTCCAGACCTTTTCCTTCCAACATCATTTTAACGAGGTTCTTACCGATATCGTGCAAGTCGCCCTGAACGGTACCGATGCAGACCTTACCGGTGGCTTGAACGCCACTGCTTGCCAGATGGGGTTTGAGAATGGTTACGCCCATATTCATAGCGCGAGCGGCAACAAGAACTTCGGGAACGTAAACTTCGTTGTTCTTGAATTTTTCTCCGATGACGCTCATGCCGGCGAGGAGACCTTCGTTGAGGATTGTGGAGGGCTCCATTCCTTCATCGATGGCTTGTTGAACCATTTCTTTTACGATTTTTGCTTTGCCTTTTTGCAGGTTTTCGGAAATTTCGTTGAGATCGATCATGATTTTTTCTCCTTTTAAAATGAATAATTTCTATATTGAATCTCCGCTTTCCACAGAGATTGAATACGTGATGGATTATAGAAGTGCTTGACAGAATGTTGCGGCGGCGTCAGCGGCAGAGGCGGCGTCGGAAGTGTAGCAATCGGCTCCGATGGCGTCGCATAATTCCTGATTGACGGGAGCTCCTCGCGCCATGATTTTTACTTTAGCGCGAATTCCTATGGATTGGCATGCGCGAACCTCATCTTCCCACACCGATATGGTGGATGTGAGAGGGGCGGAACAACAGATGACTTGGCAATTCTGTTCTTTTGCCGTTTGGGCGAATACCTCGGGGGGAACGTCCACGCCCAAGTCGATGACTTCCAACCCCTTGCCTTCCAGCATCATTTTAACCAGATTCTTTCCGATGTCGTGCAGGTCTCCTTGGACGGTTCCGATGCAGACCTTGCCGCGGATCGAGGTGCCTTCCTTTGCAAGATGGGGTTTGAGTACGGCGATTCCCGCGTTCATGGCGCGGGCGGCAACCAAAACTTCGGGAACGTAGCTCTCACCGTTTTTGAACTTCTCTCCTACGATATTCATTCCCGCAAGAAGTCCTTCGTCCAGAATCCGCGTAGGAGAACACCCTAAGTCAAGGGCTTTCGCAATGCCTTCGGAAACGGCTTTTGCCTTTCCCTTCTTTATGCTTTCGGAAATTTCGTGAAGCAGAAGCTCCTGTCGTCGGTTTTGGGATTCCTTGGACACGGTTTTGTGATACCGATTTCGGTATTGTCCCGGGGTCATTTTGGTATAACTCTGAAAACTTCGATAGAAGGTGTTCAGATCTCTTAAACCGCACTCGGAAAGAATTTGCTCGGTGGTCAGATCTGTCTCTTTCAACAGTTGGCAGGCATGCGCCATGCGCAAATGCTTCAGATAGTCTGAAAAGGATTTCCCGATGCAGCTTTTAAAAACGCGGCTGAATTGTGCGGGGCTGACGAAGAGAGCAGTAGAAAGGGATTCCAACGTCAGGGTTTCTGAAGAAAAATCTTCGTTGATGATCCGCAGTGCCGAGGTGATCAACGCCCGATCTTTTTGGGGAATCTGGGGGAGATTTCGAATGGCACCGTTGATATAACGATTCAGGGTAATGAGCAAGATGGACAAATGTGCTCCCACGGCGTTCTGCCAATAGGGACGGTCCTTTTGGATTTCGTGGGCAATGGATTGAAGATACGTTTCAATCTCTTCCCGCGTTTCCTTGTTTAGTGTTGCGTAAGCCACCGTTGCGTCTTCACAAAAAACGCCAAAACAGAAACCGGGGTTTTCCGGGGTGCCCGCGCCTTCTCCGAAAAAGATCTTCGGGTCAAAGAGAATTCGGCAGACGGTCGGAGTACTGTCGGGATTTTCCGCCTCGTACCCGTGAAAGGTTTGGGGCGAAAGGACGCAAAGATCCCCTTCCTTGCAGGGAACGGTCTGATCAAGAATTCGATGAATTCCCCGACCGGAAACTACAAAGTTGATTTCGACAAAATTGCCCGTATGTAATTGTTTTGCCGCAAGATGATCCCAGGAAAGAGTTCTTAGGATAATGGAATTTCTCTGAGAGAGATCGAAGGTCTTTTCGTCCATAATACACCGTTAGATTTTGATTTTCTTAATTTCTTCCGCGTAATACTGAACCAATTCGAATTTGGAACCGGGCATCAATCGATGGTCGGGACAGGGGATAAATCCACCCATGGAAGCCAACCGTGTCATGCGCTCGATTTCTGCGTCAACGGCGGTTTTGTCTTTTCGAAGGGCAGTCTTATCCATTCCGCCGATGCCCAATAATTCCTTGCCGAATTTGTTGCGCGCCTTTTCGAACTGATCGCCCCAAACGCCTACTTCAATGGGGAAGAGGGTGTTTACACCGTTGTTGAACCACGTAGGTTGTAACGCTTCGGTGACACCGTCGCAGTCCAGAGAAATAATGTCAATGCCGTATTCTTTGCACAGGTCGTTGCGCTTCTTGTAATGCTTTGCACACAATTCATCGAAAATGTCGGGTGCAATCAGCGGTCCGTTTTTAAAGCAGACGTCTTCCCAATAGTGGGCGTAATCAAATTTCGCGCCTGTTTCCAAAACGGCTTTGACGCATTGATATTGCATTTCCGCATAAGTATCCACGATGTCGGCAAACAGCTCTTCGTCTTCGTCGTAGATCAGGTAACTCATTCCTACTACCGACGTCATGTCTCGGATCTGCCCCAATACACTTCCCATCGCTAAGCCGACGGGGGTGTCTTTCGGACGGGTTTCGTTAAAGTTTTTCCAATATTCCAGATCAATGCGTTCGGAAGTAAATTGCATCTTGGGTTTGTACAGAGTCTCAAAAGCTTCCCGATCTTTCAACTGATAATCGTCTTCCGAGGGAATGGAGCTGATGCCGGGCTTGACTCGTTCGATCAATCCGTAGGAGTTTTGGATTCTCTGAGTTCCGTCGGGCAAGGTTTCCAAAACTTTTTTCTCAAAATAAGGGGAAAGTTTTCTGTGAGGTCCGAACTGACCGCACCAACCGAAGTCCCAACCGAGAATTTTGTCCAATTCCCGATCGGCATCGTTTCCGTCTTGACGGGCAACTGCCAACTCCTTGGAAATGTATCCCTGTTCTGCCCATTCTTGCAACAGTTCTTTCCAATACCCAAAGTGGACGGCAGGCATCCGATCTACCGGCTTGTAGTGGAGAAGATTCATGGCGCGTTCGCGATTTGTCATAACAAAATCCTCTTTCTTATTCTCTCGCCAACTTGTAAATCAGGTTAAAGGCGAATTCCAAATCTTCCATGGAGCAGTGGCTTTGTACGAAGTGAGACGTACAGCAGACCCAACGCTTTCCTTTTAAAGTTTTGAATACGCTGCGGATTTCCGATTCCAATTTGTCCCGACCGACGATGCCGAGGGTGGACTGAACGCAGACGCCCCCCAAAGTGGCAAATTTGTCCTGATATTTTTCCAAATATAACTCGTAAGGCATATTGGCGTTTTCCTGCCAGGGGTGAATTAGGTCAAGCCCGATATCCACGATTCCGTCCAATACTTTTGCGATGCAACCGTCGGAATGGAGCGACGCGAGAACGCCGCGGGAATGAACGTGGTCTACGACCTTCTTCATATTGGGATAGATCAACTCCCACCAAATTTCGGGGCTGAACATGAGGTCTTTTTGGGCGCCCCAGTCGTCGGAAATGTGAATCATATCCGCACCGGCGTCAATGCTTTGATCGGTGCATTGAATGACCCAATCGGCGTGTCTTTTGTATAACTCCGCCATTTCGTCGGGATACATCAAAAGCCATGCGAGTTGATCTTGGATTCCAAAGGCAGTATTGAAGCATTCGAAGAAGCCGGGGGTCTGCATATAGCAGAAGCGACCGCGCTCTTTGTGATGGGCAATGGATTTCTTAATATTTTCAAAGGTCTCTTCGGTCTTCGGGGGGAGATAATAATCGTGCTCCAACAAAACGTCGGGGGAGACTTCTCCGTATTCTTCCCGAATCTTTTCCAAAACGTCTTTTTTGAAGACTCGAGGTCCGCCGAAGATATGTGCCATGTCAAATTCGTAATGATCTTCAAAGGCGGCTACGGATCCCCATTTTTCCGTAATTTGTTCTTCCAAATTTGCAAAGACCCAGCCATAAATGGGTTGACGGTCTACGGGTCTTCCGAGAATGGTATTGCGAACGCGTTCCGTGGAATTCATGACGAGATATCCCTCCGGATGTATTTTATCATACTTTAATATGTTAATTATACCACATTCGGACGGAAATGTAAATAGGGTTTCCTTTCTTTTCCCGATCTTTGCAGAAAGAAAACCGCATAAAACCGAAGGCACAGCGTGGCTGAACCTTCGGTTTTCGCTATTAGGATATGATATTTTTGAGTGCCGTTGAAGGTGCTGCCTTCAGGGCAATGAGGCAGGTTGCAACCTCGGAAACGAATCCTTCGTACCGAGTCAGATCCTCTCCCCAAAAATCGGTGTTTTCGGCAACGGCGCGAACGAATTCTTCGGCGGGCAGATGGCTTTTCGTTGCGAAGAATTCCAAAACGCTTTTGTCATCGCGAATCAGGTAGGACGTGCCGTCGTTACGGTAGGCGTGCAGACCGTCGGGCTGAAGATCTTGAGACGAATAAAATGCCAACAATGCCGCAAAGGAAAAGGTCAATCCTTTGGGTAGTGCGCAATTTTTTGCATAGAAATCTTTCAGCGACGGAAGAACGCGTGCCTTCCATTTGGAGACGGAGTTTAGGGAAATATCCAAGAGTTTATGGTCGATAAATGGATTTTCAAAGCGCTCGAAAACGGCGTTGGCAAAGGTGTCGGCGTCTTCCTTTTTCAGAGGAACCTGAGGTGCAATCTCTTCCATGACCGTTTTGCGGACGAAGGTTCCCGTAACGGGATCGTTCATCATATCCCGTACAATATTCTTTCCGTAGAGCCACGCCGCAAGAACCGAAGCCGTGTGCGCGCCGTTGAGAATACGAACCTTCCGCTCCCGATAGGGCTTTTGATTATCGGTAAATACTACGGGAAGCCCTGCTTGTTCAAAGGGCAATTCCCCACGCAGGTCACAGTCGCTTTCAATGACCCACAGACCAAAAGGTTCTCCCACGTCCAAAAGTTCGTCTTGATATCCCAAGGCGTTGCAAATTTCATCTGCTTCTTCGGTGGGGTATCCGGTGACGATACGGTCGACTAAGGTACCGCAGAAAATGCAATTCTTTTCTACCCACCCGAGAAATTCTGCGGGCAGATTCCAGATTTCCGCCAAACGGAGGACGCAAGAGCGAAGTTTTTTACCGTTGTCTTCGATCAATTCCACGGGAAGCAATACGACACCTTTGTCTTCCGCTCCGGAAAAAGCAAGGTACCGCTCGTACAAAAATTTCGTCAGCTTTCCCGGATAGGTGGCGGGCACACCGTCCATGGCATCGGATTCATCTAAACGATTCCCGCTTCCGTAGTGTTGGAGACCACGAAACGTACCGTGGGGCATTTCGCAAGGTCGGCAATGTTCTGCCAGGTTTCGGAGCCGTCTACGGCACGGTCCACCGAGGTGACGACGCGGTGGGTATTGACCGTTTCTCCGTGTTCTTTCCCCCGCAAAAGAACGGTGTAAAGGCAGTTCTGTTTTTCAAAACGTTCCAGAGTGCCGAAGGAGATGGGTTTTACGATGGCAACGCTTCCGTTAAAATCGGTTTTTTCGTTGAGCATATCAATGAAATAATCTACAAAGGCGCGCAGGAAATTTCCTTCGCCGAATTGTACCACCCGCACGGGGCGTTGGGGTTTTTGTACAAATTCAGTAATGTTTTTCATATATATCTCCACGTTTCGTTGTGATGTATTACAGAGTGACACCGTCTTTGAAAATGGCAAGGTCGTGTCTGTCCAAGAATTCCGATTTCGCGCGGACGGTTCCCGAGGCAAGGTTCAATACGTATTCCAAAAATTCTTGCTCCAAATCTTCCATGGACGTTCCGCACAAAAGCCGTCCTGCATCAAAGTCGATCCAATTTCCTTTGCGGTGATACAGATTGGTGTTGGACGAAATTTTTACTGTGGGAATGGGACAGCCGAAGGGGGTACCTCTTCCGGTGGTAAACAGAACCATTTGTGCGCCCGACGCCATCAAAGCACCGGCGGCAACCAAGTCGTTTTCGGGGGATTGCAACAGAGACAGTCCCTTTTTGTGAATGGGATCTCCGTAGCGGAGAACGTCTTCTACGGGTGCAGAACCCCCTTTTTGGGTGCACCCCAAAGACTTGTCTTCCAGAGTGGTGATGCCTCCCGCCTTGTTTCCCGGAGAGGGGTTTTCGTCGGTCTTTTCTCCGTAACGCAAAAAATATCCTTTAAAATCGTTGATTAAGCTGACCGTTTGCTCAAACTGTTCTTTTGTCCGGCAGCGGTTCATCAACAGGGTTTCCGCGCCGAACATTTCGGGAACTTCCGTAAGAATGGCACTGCCGCCTTGGGCAATGATATCGTCGGACAAGGCTCCCAACAAAGGATTTGCTGTAATGCCCGAAAAACCGTCGGAGCCGCCGCATTTCAGACCGATGACCAAATCTGCGGCGGAACATTCCGTCCGGCGGAAGGTGTCGGCGTAATTGCACAGATCTTCCAACAACGAAAGGGCGGCGGAAATTTCATCTTCATGGTCTTGCGCCACTAAGAATTTAATTCTTCTGTCGTCCCAAGTGCCCAAAACCTTTTTTAATTCCTCAATATTTCCGTTTTCACAGCCAAGCCCTACCACCAAAACTGCCGCCGCGTTGGGGTGACGGATCAATCCGGAAAGATATTTCAGAGTCAAGGTCCGGTCGTCTCCCAACTGAGAGCAACCGTAGGGGTGGCAAAAAGACGCAATGGCGTCAATGTGCTCCGTTTTCAGGGATTGTGCCCGGGCTTCGATCTCCCGAACGATACTGTTGACGCAACCTACCGTGGGAACGATCCATACTTCGTTGCGGATCCCCACGCTTCCGTCCGATCTCTTAAATCCCCGGAAGGTTCGGGGTTCCTTGGGGGAGAGGTCGCGGAAATTCGGTGTGTAAGTATACGAAAGTTGACCGCTGAGATTGGATTTTACGTTGTGGGTATGTACATGGCTTCCCGCCTCAATGGGGGTTTTGGCGTGTCCTATGGGCGCACCG
>JAZSJP010000096.1:0-5709 GCA_045534395.1 Eubacteriales bacterium
GCCGGTGGAAGATGCTCTCAATGCCGGGCGGAGCGTGATTTTGGAAATCCTTATATACCCCTTGCACCACGCCTACGCCCAATATCCCGACGCCGTCACCGTCTTTATCGCTCCCCCTTCTTTAGTACTTCTCGGTCAGCGCTTGCGCGGTCGAAAGAGCGAAGAAGAAGAGGTGGTTCTCCGCCGTTTGAAACAAGCGGAGGAAGAATTGAACCATCGCGGGGAATACCAATATACGGTGGTCAACGACGACCTGGAAGAAGCCCGGGAAGCCTTGGACCGCATTTTCCGCGCGGAAACCGAAACCCTTTAATCTGCAATTTTCACCGAAAGGAAGTTTTATATCATGATTTACCCTGCAGTCAGTAATCTCATCAAAGAAGAAAAACAATGCCGCTATTCTTTGGTTATTGCCGTTGCGAAAGAAGCCCGCACCATTGCGGAACGCGCTTCCAACAACAAAGAACGGCTTTCGGAAAAGCCCATTAAAATGGCGGTCAACGCTTTTGCCGACGGAAAGGCAGTTTATTGCGAATCGGACGATTCTCAAATCGACGAATAATTTTTTCGGAGTGTTGTCATGGTCTCTGTGGGTGTTGCCGTAGAGGGGATTCCCCGTTCTGCGGATAAACTGTACGAATATTTGCTTCCCGAGGGCGTCTCCGCCCCCGTGGGCAGTGTCGTTACCGTACCCTTTGGCCGTGGCAATAAGCCGGTGCGCGGTGTGATTTTGGGAGAGGCCCCAAAGGACGGTGTGCCCCCCGAAAAAATTAAGGCCGTCGTCTCTGTGGGGGAATGTTATCTTTCTCCCGAGGCGATTTCCGTCATCGGTTATATGCGGGACCGTTATTTTTGTACCTGGTTTGACGCCGCACGGTGCCTGTTGCCCACGGGTGTCTTCGGCGGTTCTGCTCGGTCGGTCACGTCGGTCTCCATTGCCGACGAAGGTTCCGCCGCCGCGTATATGGAAGCCCATTATTCCAACCGCAAGCACTGTGACGTTTTGGGCTTTCTTTTGGAAGAAGGTTCCATGACCGTCAAGGAATTGACCTATATGGCAGGGGTTTCCGAATCGGTGGTCAAGACCCTTGCCAAAAAAGGGTTGTTGGTCTTGGAAAAATCCGAGGTTCAGCGCAATCCCTTGAAAGACCGCCCGTTACCCGAAACGCCCCCGGAAGTTCATCTCAATGAAGAACAGACCGCCGCCGCGGATTCTTTGATTTCCGATTTGAACAGCGGAAAGACCCATTTGCTTTACGGTGTTACGGGAAGCGGAAAGACCCACGTGTTTATCCGCCTTATCGACGAGGCGTTGAAACAGGGAAAACAAGCGGTTTTGATGATTCCGGAAATCTCTCTGACCCTTCAAATCGTCAATCGACTTTACGCCCATTATGCGCAATCTTTAGCGGTGTTGCATAGCGGCTTGTCTTTGGGAGAGCGCCACGACGAATGGAAGCGAATCCGTTCGGGTCAGGCGAGAGTGGTGATCGGGACCCGTTCCGCCGTTTTTGCTCCCGTCTCGGAAGGCTCCCTGTTTATTATTGACGAAGAACAAGAGCACACTTATAAATCCGAAGCGTCTCCCCGTTATCATGCCCGGGAGATTGCCGCCTACCGAGTCGCCCGCGGAAAGGGTCTTTTGTTGCTTGCTTCCGCAACCCCTTCCTTTGAAAGTTATTTTCGGGCACAGTCCGGTATTATCGGATTTGAGCAATTGACCCGGCGCTTTAACGGAAAGCCTCTTCCCAAGGTTCTCGTGGCTGACCTTCGCCGAGAGATGATGTCCGGCAACCGTTCCTGTATCGGACGCACTTTGGGCACGGAATTGGAACAAAATCTTCAACGGGGCGAACAGGCGATTCTGTTTATGAACCGTCGGGGATACCAATCTCATATCACTTGTACTTCGTGCAATACCGTAGTCAAGTGTCCGCATTGCGGCATTCCCATGACCTATCATTCGTACAACAATCGGGTGGTCTGTAATTATTGCGGATATTCCACCGAGTACCTTTCCGTTTGTACCTCGTGCGGCGGAAGGCACCTTTTGTACAGCGGTGTGGGAACCCAAAAGGCGGAAGAAGAACTTCAACGTCTGTTTCCCGGAATTCGGGTCTGCCGAATGGACGCCGATACCGTGGGCGGAAAATATACCCGCGAGGGAATCTTAAAGGATTTCCGCGATAAAAAATACGACGTTCTTTTGGGAACCCAGATGATTACCAAAGGTCTGGATTTCCCCAACGTCACTCTGGTGGGCGTGTTGAATGCCGATATGTCCCTGTACACGTCTGATTTCCGCGCCTTTGAAAAGACCTTTTCCCTCTTGACCCAAGTCGTGGGCAGAGCAGGTCGGGCGGAAAAAGAGGGCAGAGCCGTGGTTCAGACCTACTCTCCCGCTCATTACGTTTTGCATTACTCCTTTGCGCAAGACTATCAACGTTTTTACCAAGAAGAAATGGCTCTGCGCAAGTCGTTGTTATATCCCCCTTACTGTGATTTATGTCAGCTTTGCTTTTTGGCGGATACGCAGGAAGAAGCCTTCCGTGCAGCCAACGATTTTTCTCAGGAAATTCAGCGGCTGACCCAAGATGACGCCGCCTCGTTCCCCGTGCGGTTGATTTTACCGAAAGTCACCGCAGTTCCCCTCGTGGGCGGAAAGACCCGGGTTCGAGTGTTGATGAAGTGCAAAGACACCCGTCCTCAGCGGCAGATGATTTCTCAACTTCTCGATGAATTCCGTGCACGGAAGGAGAATCGGGACGTTACCGTCATCGCAGACATGAATCCCGTCAATATTCTCTGATTTCCCGAAAGGAAGTTTTGTATGGCTATTCGTAACATTGTAAAAGAAGGGGACGAAGTTCTGACGAAAGTCTGCCGTCCCGTTACCGTATTTGACGACCGTTTGCGCACCCTTGTTCAGGATATGAAAGATACCCTTGCCAAGGCAAACGGTGCCGGGCTTGCTGCCCCTCAAGTGGGCGTTTTGAAGCGTCTTGCTTTGGTGGTCGATGACGACGACACAGTGTTGGTGTTGGTCAATCCTATCATTACCCACACCGAAGGTACGCAGACTCCTACGGAAGGTTGTCTTTCCGTTCCCGGCATTTGGGGAAAGACCGTGCGTCCCGCCAAAGTGACCGTTGAGGCGCAAGACGAATACGGCAACGCCGTAACCTATACCCGCACCGGTATCGTTGCCGTCTGTTTTTGTCATGAAATTGACCATTTGGACGGTCATCTTTATCGGGAACACGTAACCGAATACGTTCATTTTGATGATTGAGGATATTATGAAAATTTTGTTTATGGGAACTTCTCCCTTTGCCGTGGAAAGTCTGCGGGCGCTGCGAGACAACGGCGCCGACGTTGCTTGCGTCGTGACCCAGCCCGACCGACCCAAGGGACGCGGTTATAAAATGACCTGTACTCCCGTCAAGGAATTTGCTCTGGAACAGGAATATCGGGTGGAGACTCCGGAAACACTGAAGGATGAGGCGATGCTTCCCCTCTTGCAAGAGATTGAACCCGACCTTATCGTGGTGGTTGCCTACGGAAAGATTCTCCCCGCCTACGTTTTGAATTATCCCAAACTTGGTTGTATCAACGTTCACGGCTCTCTGTTGCCCATGTATCGCGGGGCGGCTCCCATCAATCACGTGATTCTTGACGGGCAGACCGAAACGGGCGTTACCACTATGTATATGGACGAAGGATTGGATACGGGGGATATGATTCTCAAAGCATCGGTGTCGATTCTTCCCGAAGATAATTTCGGAACTCTTCACGACCGGCTGGCAAAGGTGGGGGGAGACCTGCTGGTTCAAACCCTTTCTCTTATTGCTGACGGAACGGCTCCCCGCGTTTCGCAACAAGGGGAGACCTGTTACGCGTCCATGATTACCAAAGAGACCCGAAAATTGGATTTCAGCCAAACCAAGACTCAACTGCACAATCGGATTCGCGGTCTTGCTCCCGAGCCTTGTGCCTTTGCTTTTTGCGGCGGAAAAAATATAAAGATTTTGGAATCCGAGCCGGTGGAAGGTTCGTGGGATGTTCCCGCGGGCACCATCGTGGATAAAAAACACTTGGTGATTCGGGTCGCCGACGGAGGACTTCGTCTCAAAACCGTTCAGCCGGAAGGGAAGAAACCCATGTCCGGAGAAAGTTTCTGCGCGGGAAACCGCCACGACCTGTTTGAATAAGAGGTTCTTTATGTTCGACTATCTGTACTATTCCGGCTACGGCGGATACCTTTTGTGGATGCTCCCCCTGATTATCCTTTCCGCTATTGCGTCGGGTGCCGTTCAGGCAAATTATAAAAAATATTCCAAAGTGCTGTCCCATCGGGGAATCACCGGCGCGCAGATTGCGGAAGCTATCTTGCAATCCAACGGAATCTCCGACGTTTCCGTGACCAAAATTTCAGGAAATCTTTCCGACCACTACCACCCCCAGAAAAAATATATCGGTCTTTCGGAAGGAGTTTACGATTCCACGTCCGTTGCCGCTCTGGGCATTGCCGCTCACGAGGCGGGACACGCCGTGCAGTACCATTTGGACTATGCACCCATTAAATTCCGTACCGCCATCGTTCCCTTGACGAATTTTGCGTCCCAATTTTCTTGGATTTTGATTTTTGCGGGACTTTTGTTCAGCGAAACCGTCGCCTTGGCAGGCGTTCTGTTGTTTGGGATTACCGTGCTGTTTCAGCTGGTGACTTTGCCCGTAGAGTTCAATGCTTCCCGCCGCGCCCTTGCGGTGTTGGAAGGCGGATATTTGGACGATGAAGAGTTGGCGGGCGCTAAAAAAGTGCTGTCTGCCGCCGCCATGACCTACGTGGTGGCTCTGCTGACTTCTTTGTGGCAGTTATTCCGTTATCTTTTAATCATTTTCGGCGGACGCCGCAGGAGATAAATTTTGGAAAAGACAGACCTTTCGTCTCTCACCTTAGAGCAGTTGACTCAAACGGTCAAAGACTTCGGCTTGCCCGGCTTTCGGGCAGAGCAGATCTTTCGGTGGCTTTCCCGAGGCGTTTCGTCCTTTGACGAAATGTCCGACCTGTCCAAAGATTTGAGAGAAAAATTAAAAGAGACCTGCACCCTTGCTTCCGTCACCGAAGCCACCTGCAGCGTGTCTTCCGACGGCACAAAAAAGTACCTCTTCCGCCTTTCCGACGGAAATCACGTGGAAACGGTCTTGATGAAATACGAGCACGGAAATTCCGTCTGCATTTCCTCTCAGGTAGGTTGCAATATGGGGTGCCGCTTCTGTGCATCGACCCTTAAAGGAAAGGTTCGCAACCTGACGGCGGGGGAAATGCTTGCGCAGATTACTTATATCAACCGTATCGACCCCGTTTCTCACGTGGTGGTAATGGGTGTGGGAGAACCTTTGGATAATTACGATAACCTCGTTGTTTTTATTCGAAACCTCACCTCTCCCAAAGGCTTCGGCATGAGTCAGCGCCATATTTCGATCTCCACCTGCGGATTGGTTCCCCAAATCGACCGGTTGGCGTCGGAGCATTTGCAGATTACTCTTTCGGTCTCGTTACACGCTCCCGATAACGAGACGAGAAACCGCCTGATGCCGGTCAATAAAACCTATCCCGTAGAAGAATTGCTTGCCGCTTGCGACCGTT
This sequence comes from Eubacteriales bacterium, assembly GCA_045534395.1. Lineage (GTDB taxonomy): Bacteria > Bacillota > Clostridia > Oscillospirales > UBA644 > RGIG995. The sequence continues at coordinate 5,651 of JAZSJP010000096.1, forward strand.
ATCTTACCGCTACGGGGCGCCGCATTTCTTATGAGTACATTATGATTGACTCTGTCAAC
>JAZSJP010000108.1:0-2061 GCA_045534395.1 Eubacteriales bacterium
TAAAAAAACCATAAAGATAATGGGGATTACCGTCAGATACGAAAAACGATAAAGCATTCCTTCTTCTTTACAAAGAAAGAACCATACCGCAAGACTGATAAGAACCAAAATAATCAAAATATCCGTGTTTTGCAGAGAAGCAATGTGCACAAATCCGGCGTATACCCGCAAGGTAATTGACGCCTGGCTGAAGCAGTAAAAGGTCACAATGCAAATCAATGGAGTCGAGATCCACTTAGGAAGAAGTTTCAGCAGAGCAAAAATATCTTTTCCGGGGTGTAAAATCGAAATTCGGGCAAGCAATAACGACCACAAAATCAAAATCGCAGACACGAATAATATAGAGATCCACGTATCTTGCTCTGCGCGATAACGACTGCCGATCAGCAGATTTGCTCCCATAAGAAAAAGGACGGAAAAGGAAAATTTTTGTCTCAAATCCGGTGAAATTTTCATATTCAAGCAGCCTTTCCGAAAAGATTCAGAATCCAAGAGCAAATTCCGACACCGAGTATTCCCCGTCCGTAAAGAAAAAAGAAAACGGCTCCCAAAGAAAACAAGAACACCATAACGTGCCGGGTGGATTTTGTCGCAGAGGTACGGTGTAAATAAAATGCGGCAACGCCTAAAAATAAAAGCAGAAAAAGAAACGTCATCACTCTGTGATCCTTTCATCGGAAAGACCGAAATTTGCTAATTCCACGTCACATTCAACAACCAATTTTACAGGTTCATACCGTGCGGATTTTTTCCATTGTTCCCACTTTTTCGGTGCATGACGGTAACAATAGATATCTAAACCAAACACATCGGCAGATCCCTCTTTTTCCACGCTGTTCCAATCGTCGGAAATCTTTTTTCTTAAAAGTCGAGCAACTTCCGTTTCGGTTTTTTCAATACCGTCTTCCGTAGAAATATCAAAACCATCGGGTAACGTAGTGAGAAGAATATCACATTCCAACCTGGCATTGACCGTAAGCGGGTTTTCCGAAATCTTTTTTTTCACCTTGACGGAACGAATCTGACAAGGAACTTCTTTTCCGTCATCGGTCGGGAGAAGCAGCTCTCCCCTTTGATATTCACCGGAAATCAACAAAACGCTTTGCGTAAAGGCAAGATCAATCTGCTTATACTTTTTTCCGTCCCGAAATCCTTGACTTCCTACCACGGAAAACTGACCGTCTTTTTTTTCAAAAACCGGAAGCAACGACAAATTTCCGTCCATAGGGAATTGATATAGTTTCGTAGGGGGAACCGAGCCGGTTTCGGTATAGGAATTTTCAATAACTGAGGTGTAATCATAAGACGAAATACGAGACTCCTTCTCTCCTGTCGATAACATTTCCGAGGCGTCGGCCCCCACAACCACCGCCAAAAACAGATCGGAACGGTATTCGGAATCTCTTAAAAAATAATCCACCAAATCGGAAATTCCTTCCGAAGCAATTTCATCGGAAAAGAGAATCAACTTACAATGACTGAACTGCAATGCTTTTGTTGCGGCATTTACCAACCGTTTCAAGCAATCTTCCACACTATTTCCCGATTCCTTTAGTACTTTGGCTTTTGGGGTTGATTTTTCAGAATCGGAAGGTTGAATCACTTCCACAGCAACGGAATACTTCGATTCTTTACCTTTATCAATGGAAATTCCCGCAACCATAGCGGTATCGTTGATCTCCTGATAATCGTAGCAACCGCTAAGGGAAAGGGGTAACAAAAATATCAAGGTCAGAAGAAAAACTCGCTTCATTTTATCCCTTTCTGCGAACGCGATCGACGGAAATCAAAGCCGGACGGGTTCGCATCAACCACCATGGGGCACGAATCAGAATATCCTTTTGGTCCTGGAGTGTGGGAGAAAAGAAGTATGACAAATAGGGTACTCCAAAGGATTTGACGGACATCAAGTGCAATATCATTGCCAAGATCCCGAACAAAACGCCGTACAATCCTAAAACAGAACCTAACAGCAATAGGAAAAAGCGTAATACGATTACGGAATTTTCCAATCGGGGGGAAATCAAACCGGTGATTCCCGCAAAGGCAATAACGATGAGT
>JAZSJP010000019.1:0-6700 GCA_045534395.1 Eubacteriales bacterium
GTACCGTCAACGCACTTCCCGAAATTGAAGACGTCACCGATCTGCCCATCGAAGTCCACCTGATCGTCGAGTTGTACTCCAAGTAATAAATGCAGTACGCCGACTCGGCGTACGTACCCTGCAATTCTGCCGTGCTGCGGAAGTATTTTGCTTCCGTTGCACCCGGCGCAACAAACACGCGCGGACTACTCCGTGTACGACATGAAAGGGTGTACAATTTATGATCGAAATCGAAAAGCCGTCCATCGAAGTTGTAGAAGTTTCCGAAGACGGAAAATACGGAAAATTCGTAGTCGAACCGCTGGAACGGGACTACGGCATCACTTTGGGAAACTCTTTGAGAAGAATGCTCCTGTCTTCGTTGCAGGGAGCTGCCGTTACTTCCATTAAGATCAACGGCGTTCAGCATGAGTTCTCTACTATTCCCGGTGTGAAAGAAGACGTTACCGAGATCGTTCTGAATATGAAAGGTCTTATTGCACGTCTCCACGGCACAACTTCAAAATTTGCATACATCGACGTTCAGGAAGAAGGCGAAATTACCGCCGCTGACATTAAGGCAGATTCCGACATCGAAATTCTGAATCCCGATATGCATATCGCAACCATCGGGAAGGATACGCACTTCTATATGGAGATCACCGTCGGTATGGGCCGCGGTTACGTTCCTGCGGAACGCAATAAGCCCCCGGTTTCCCCCATCGGCCTGATCGTCATGGACTCTTCTCACTCTCCCATCACGAAGGTCAACTATACCGTTGAAAACACTCGTGTCGGGCAGATCACCGACTATGATAAACTGACCTTGGAGGTCTGGACCAACGGAAGCGTTTCCGCACGCAGTGCCGTTTCTTATGCGGCAAAGATCATGAACGAGCATCTGACGCTCTTCGTGGATCTGGCGGAAGACGTGGAAGTCACCCCCGAAATTTGGGTGGGCGACCCCGGCGAAAGCAAGGAAAAGATCCTTTCCATGACTATCGAGGAATTGGAACTTTCCATTCGTTCGTTCAACTGCCTCAAGCGTGCAGGCATCAATACCGTCGATGAACTGATTAACAAGACTCCGGAAGAGATGATGCGCGTCCGCAACCTCGGAAAGAAATCTCTCGAAGAGGTTATCACCAAGCTGGAATCTTACGGACTCTCGTTCCAGACGGACAAAGAATAATTACCAAATTTAAAAGGAGGAACCGGCCATGGGTACCCGTAAACTTGGCAGAACCACTGATCACAGAATGTCCATGCTTCGCGGCATGACCACATATTTGTTGGAAAACGGCTCCATTGAGACCACTGTCACCAGAGCCAAAGAAGTTCGTTCCCTCGCTGAAAAGATGATTACGCTCGGCAAGGCGAATACCCTTCATTCCAAGAGACAGGCAATGGCTTTCATCACGAAGGAAGATGTCGTGAAGAAACTCTTCAACGAAATCGCTCCCAAATACGCAGAACGCAACGGCGGCTACACTCGCATCGTGAAGTGCGGCCCCCGTCAGGGCGACGCTGCGGAGATGGCCATCATTTCCCTTGTTGACTAATTAAAGTCATATAAAAATTCCCTCCCCGTCTTGGGGGAGGGAACTTTTTTTATTCTCGGTTCTTGAGTCTCCATTGCCTGGGCGACGTTCCGTAGATGCGCAAGAAGTCTTTATAAAAATGAGAATAATCTTGGTATCCGCAATCTTCCGCGATCCGTTGCAAGGAGTTGGACGTAACCAGCAAGAGCCATTCGGCGTGCTTAAGCCGCTGCCGATGTTGATATTCAATGGGGGAGAGCTGGTATCCTTTCTTCATTAAGTTGATGATCTGATTTTTACTGTACCCGAATTTCCGGGAAAGTTCCTGCAACGTTACCTTTTCACTCAGGTGCTCGCGAAGATATTTTGCAATGGCTTTTTCAATCCCCGAAGCATGAGGTTCTTTGTAAAGGGCAGATAAAATCTGAAAAAAGATCGCTGTCTTTTCGGTCAAGGAGCGCTCCGAATGGGCAAGGCGATCCATTTGTTGCAAAAGAGGGAATAATTCTTCTATGGGGAAGGTGCCGCGACGGGGCAATCCGTTTTCTTCGTTTGTCCAAGAGGCGTTAAAGTGAACGTATAAATACTTCGGAGCATCGGAAGAATGGGTTGCGCTTTGATGTCCGCCTTTTTTCTGAATAAAATATTCTCCCTCGCCGATTTCGTAGGAAACACCGTCTTCCGTAAAGTGAAGACTCCCTTCAAAAACCAACAACAAGACGTCCCATTTGCAATATCTCGTAATATGATATTCTCGGGGCGCAAAATAGCGAAAGGAAGCTCCGCAATACGTAATTTCTCGGTTCAAATCAATTCCTTGCATAAGACCTCCGTTGGATATATGATTCTTATTATAACACAAAATTGTAATTTTTGCAATACTTTTTGTGATATTTCCCATTGTTTTGATGACTTTATTGTGGTATAATAAATAAAAAGGAGGTTTTATGCTATGAGAAGATGGAACTTTTTTACGTCGAAAGAAATCAAACCCCAAGGTTGGCTTCGGGATCAGTTGATTCTGCAAGCAAAGGGTTTGTGCGGAAATTTGGATAAAGTTTGGCCCGACGTTCGGGACAGTGCCTGGATCGGCGGGGATCGAGAAGGTTGGGAACGGGTCCCCTATTGGCTGGACGGATTTATCCCCTTGGCATTTTTATTGGAAGATGAAGACATGATTGCCCGTGCAAAACGGTACGTGGATAAAATTTTGGAAAATCAGAAGGCCGACGGCTGGATTTGCCCCTGTTCTGAAGAAGAACGTCCCGGATACGATACTTGGGCGGTGCAGTTGATCACCAAGGTTCTTACCGTTTGGTACGAATGTTCCGGGGACGAACGGGTTCCCGATGCCCTTTATAAGGTTTTGAAAAATTATTACGATCTTCTCTCTTCCGGAAAGATCGCTCTGTTCCATTGGGGAAAGAGTCGATGGTACGAGGGTTGCATTGCCATCGAGCATCTCTATCGCAGTTATCCTGAGCCTTGGTTGAAAGAATTGGTTGCCATTCTTCGGGATCAGGGGACGAATTTCGATGAACATTTGGACCTGTTCCGCAATCCGTATTCCTATCTTCCGGATCAGAATTCTCACGTGGTCAATCTCGCCATGCAATTAAAGTCCGAGGCAGTCAGTTGCGATTTCTTGGGAGAAGCGTATCAAGATCGGGCGGAAAACCGCTACCGTGCTTTGATGGAAGGCAACGGAATGGCGGCGGGAACCTTTACGGGAGACGAGCACCTTGCCGGACTGAGCCCGGTACAAGGCACCGAGTTGTGCGGTGTGGTGGAATTGATGTACTCTTTTGAGCATCTTTATGCCTATACCGGAGATCCCAAGTGGGCGGAACGGTTGGAGACCGTCGCCTTCAACGCCCTTCCCGCCACCATCTCCGACGATATGTGGGCACACCAGTACGATCAGCAAAGTAATCAGATTTGCTGCTCCCGCTTTATCGGAAATCCCGTATGGAGAACCAACAACAACGACGCGGGAATCTTTGGCTTGGAACCCAACTACGGTTGTTGTACGGCGGATCACGGTCAGGGTTGGCCGAAACTTGCCATTTCTTCCTTTATGCACAAGGATAACGAAGTCATCAACGTGCTTCCCATTCCTTCTGCATTGGATTGTGATTTGTGTAAGATCTCGTTGTCTACCCAATATCCCTTCCGCAATGGGTTTACCTATGAAATCGAAGGAAAGCAGGATTTCACGTTCCGGATTCGGATTCCATCCTTTGCGAAAAATTTAAAGGTCAACGGTGCCAACAAGCGCACGCGGGAGATTGTCGTCTCCTTGAAAGCCGGGCAGAAAAAGAACCTGACGGTGGAATATACCGTCCTGCCTCGTCTTCAATCCCGTCCCTATCGCCTCAAAACCGTCCGTTACGGTTCCTTGGTCTTTTCTCTTCCCATTGAATTTGAAGAAAAAATGCTGGAATACGTGCGCGACGGAGTGGAACGGAAATATCCTTACTGCGATTACGAGTATCTTCCCAAATCCCGGTGGAATTACGGCTATGCAGACGATTCCTTTACGGTAGAAGAAACTCCCATCACTGAAATTCCCTTCTCTTCCAAGAATCCCCCCTTGACCCTTCGGGCAAAGGTTCGGAAGATTGCTTGGGGACACCACCCAAGATTCCTGACGGTCTGCGATATTGCGCCCCAATCCCGCAAGCCGGAAGGTCCTGTGGAAGAGGTTTTGCTCTATCCTTACGGCTGTGCGAAACTGCGCATGACCGAAATTCCCTTGTTGGCAAAAGAAGAAACGTAAAAAAGAACTCCTTCCCTCATGGGAAGGAGTTTTTTGCGTCACGCGATTGGTCAAGAAAATTCTGAAGGTCTTGCAGGACGGATTTTAAATCTTTTTCTTTCTTTTCTTCGGAAAAGAAAGAAAAAGAACGCCAACCCACGGTCCGTTCCCCTTGACATATTCGTAAAATTATGGTATCATAAATCATAAAAGTCAGGAGGATTCGTATGTATTCTATCGGAATTGATTTGGGTGGCACCAACATTGCCGTGGGTATTGTTACCGAGGAGGGAAAAATCGTAAAAAAGACCTCGACACCCACCGGTGCAGAGCGCCCCTTTGAAGAAATTTTTCAAGATATGGCGGACTGTATCCATGCCTTGTTGGAGGAGACGGGAATCTCCCAAAACGAGATTCGTTCTATCGGTATCGGCACCCCCGGTTGCCTGGACACCAAAAAGGGTATGCTGATTTTTGCCGGAAATTTCAAGTACGGTACCTTGGTGAATTATCGGGAATTGATGAAAAAGCATTTCGACCTTCCCGTTTATATTGGTAACGACGCCAACGCCGCCGCTTTGGCAGAAGCCCGAGTCGGTGCCGCAAGAGGTGCTCAGAGTGCCGTCATGGTCACCTTGGGCACCGGAGTTGGGGGCGGCATCGTTCTGGACGGTAAGATTTACGAGGGATTTTTGTCTTCCGCCGGAGAGTTGGGACATATCGTTATCGTCCACGACGGCGAGCAATGCACTTGCGGTCGCAAGGGGTGTTGGGAAGCATATGCTTCGGTTACCGCCTTAGTCCGTCAGACAAAAGAAGCCATGAAGAAAAATCCCGATTCCATCATGAATTGCACGCCTATGGAACAGGTCAACGGAAGAACGTCCTTTGACGCCGCCAAGAAGGGGGACAAAGCCGCCCTTGCCGTAGTGGAGCAGTATCAGGAGTACATTGCCGACGGACTTGCCAATATCGCCAATATCCTCAATCCCGAGGTCACGGTTATCGGCGGCGGCATTTGTAAAGAGGGAGATTATCTCTTGAAACCCGTCAACGAAAAGATGCAAAAGCGCGTTTTCGGTACGGGATTGTTGCCGGAGCGGAAAATGGTAGTTGCTCAGTTGGGCAACGACGCCGGAATTATCGGAGCGGCTCTGTTCCATGCGTGAGTTGACGGTTGGAAAAAACGACGACGGACTGAAATTGGAAAAATTCATGGCGCGCACCTTTCGCACCATGCCGTCGTCTCTGATTCGCAAATATATTCGTCTCAAGTGTATTCGTGTCAACGGCGTTCACGGAAAAGCCGACACGGTTCTGCATCGGGGCGACCAACTGAAATTTTATATCAGCGATGAATTTTTTGAGACCAAATCCACCGTGGATTATTCCCGCATCACGCCGTCTTTCGGTGTGGTTTACGAGGACGAAAACATTATTTTGATGGATAAACCCGCCGGATTGATTTGTCAGCCCGACGAGAAAGAATCTTTTAACACCCTTTCCAACCAGTTGATTGCCTATTTAATAGGGAAGGGCGAGTACGACCCTGCCACGGAGAACGCCTTCGTTCCCGCGCTGTGCAATCGGATTGACCGCAATACCCAGGGCATCGTTATCGGCGCAAAAACTTCGGCGGCGTTGATGATTCTCAACGAAAAAATCAAAAGCCGTGAGTTGGACAAAGTCTATCAATGCTTGGTCTTCGGAAGACCCAATCCCCCTGCAGCGGATTGCGTTGCCTATCTTCACAAAGATTCTGCCACCAATATCGTCACCGTCACCGACGTTCCCACGGCGGAAAGCAAAGAGATTCGCACGGCGTACCGCACCTTGGCAACCGATGGCACCGTATCGCTGCTGGAAGTGACGTTGTACACGGGACGCACCCATCAGATTCGGGCACACATGGCTCATTTGGGATACCCCTTGGTGGGAGACACCAAATACGGAACGGCGAAGCAGAACCGAGGCTTTCCTTTCCGTTTTCAGGCGCTTTCGTCCTGTCAATTGACCTTTTCTTTTTCCACCGACGCGGGCGTTTTAAATTATCTGAAGGATAAGACCTTTGAAACGGCGCCCTTCTTCGCCTCGTGGGATATCTGCAAGAATCTTACGGACAAGGACGGCAAGGAGTATTTATAATATGGAAGAGAAACGCACTACCGCATCGGGCATTCCCGTCTACGCCTACCGAAATCCTGCCTTGCACGGCTTTTGTCTGTCCTTATACGTTTTTGCCGGGTCTCTGTACGAGACGGCGGAGCAAAGCGGGGAGACCCACTTCATCGAGCACATGGTGTTCCGCAATATCAACCACCGCATGCAGGGTGGGTTGTATCCGTTGTTGGATCGTTGCGGCCTATCCTTTAACGCCGAGACCTACAAGGAATTCGTTCAGTTTTATATAAGTCGGAGGCCA
>JAZSJP010000052.1:0-4960 GCA_045534395.1 Eubacteriales bacterium
GTGGGAGACGGTGCCTGTCGCTTTTCTTCGGGCATTATGAGTGCCGACGGCGGGCCTGACCTGTTGCGACTCAGAGAGTTGATCGGGTTCCATCACGCCGCGGAATGGTATCGTTTTTCCGTGGCGGCGGTGGAGCAGATGGAAAAAATCATTGCCGATACGGGAAGTAAATGCGATTTTCAGCGCCGCGACCAATTTTACTATACGGCATCTGTCCGGGAAGCGTCGGTGCTTCGGGAAGAATATTACGCTCGGCATCATGTCGGATTGAATTGCCGTTGGCTGACGGAAGATCAATGTCGGGAGCGTTTTTCTTTTCCTTGTGTGGGCGGAATGGTTATGGAGCAAGGGGGCGCCCAGTTGAACGCCGTGAAATTTTGCCGAGATCTCAGCGATTGGATCTCTCTGCACGGGGGCGTTATTTACGAGGGGAGCCGCGTTTCTTCCATAGAAGCCTGTGGCGACAAATTCCGTTGCCGATGCGGGGAAAAGGTCGTCACTGCCGCTACGGTGATTGATGCCCGCGGGGGAGAGGTGTTGCAAAAAAGACCTCAGTTGGGACAGCGCGTTACGGTATTTTCTGTGGTGACTGAGCCGATTTCGGTCTTCCGCGGTTGGGAAGACGGGTGTCTGATTAAAAGTCACGACGAATTGTCGTATCTGCGCACCACACCCGACGGACGGATCTTATACGCGGGTCAGGCTTCTTCCGCTCTGACACCGGAAGGCCGTCTTGGAAAATTGGACGGTAACGCATTGTGCCGGGTCAAATACAAAAATCTTTCGGCGGAATTGCAGGAAATGTTCTACGGAATTCCCCGAATCAAGCAAGAATACGGATTTTCTCAGGGATTGGTCTTGCCTCGCAAGGGGTTGCCCTACGTGGGACAGGATTCCCAATGGAAGGGCTTGTACTATTTGTATGCCTTCGGCGAAAACGGAATTTCGTCGGCGGTGATGGGTTCGACTTGGATTCGCCGTATGATCTGTGACCGCCCGGTACACGTTCCGCCCTATTTGGCGTTATAATCAATCGGCAAGCACCAAATCGGTAATAATCTGTTGCAACTGTTCCACCCCCATACCGTTGAGGGAAGAAAAGGGAATGACGTTGATGCCGAATTTTTCCGACAACGCCGCCGTATTCTTTTCCAACTCGGTTTTGTTCAGCTTGTCTGCCTTGGTGGCAACCACGGTGAACAGGGTTTCCGATTGCATAAGCCAATCGAACATGACCTCGTCGTCTTTGGACGGGGGGTGGCGCAGATCCACCAACAGAAGAATGAGACGAATGTCCCGATCCGCGTTGAAGTAATCTTGGGTCAACTTGCCCCATGCCGCTTGTTCGGTCTTGGGGCGCTTGGCAAAGCCGTAACCGGGAAGGTCAACCAAGTCAAACGTTCCGTCTACGTCGTAGTAGTTTACGGAAATGGTCTTTCCCGGAGTCGACGAGACGCGGGCAAGGCTTTTCCGCTGAAGAATTTTATTGATCAGGGAAGATTTCCCCACGTTCGAGCGTCCCACTAAGACGATTTCCGGCTTTTTGGGACGGTCGATTTTTTTGCCGTCAAAATAGCTGGTGACGAATTGGGCGTTGTTGAAATGAATGCTCATAGGCTTACCCTTCCCGCAATGCGGTCTTCAGTACCGTTTCCACGTGTTCTGCGGGGATAAATTCAATGTGCTCTTTTACCACCGGGTCAATTTCTTCCAGATCGGGAAGATTTGCCGCGGGAAGAACGACTTTCTTGATTCCCGCTTTGTACGCCGCCATGGTCTTTTCCTTTAATCCGCCGATGGGAAGCACTCTGCCTCTCAGGGTGATCTCTCCCGTCATGGCGACGGTGTGATCCACTTTTTTGCCCGTCAGTTCGCTGACCAACGCCGTAGTCATGGTGACACCCGCGGAAGGTCCGTCTTTGGGGACGGCGCCTTCGGGTACGTGGATATGAATGTCCTTGGTCTTATAGAAATTTCCGTCGATGCCAAGTTCTTTTGCTTTGGAGCGGATATAACTGATGGCGGCGTTTGCCGATTCTTTCATGACGTCACCCAAGGAACCCGTCAGTTGGATTTTTCCGGTGCCGTCCATGACCGAGGCTTCTACCGGCATGACCTCACCGCCCACGGCGGTATAGGCAAGTCCCGTCACGATGCCCACCTGGTCTTTTTGAGACAGGGGATCGTTCCGATATTTCCGGGGCCCCAGGAAGGCTTCCAGGTTTGCCGGCTTGAAGGTGATTTTTGTTTCTTCCGGGTGTTCCGCCAAATATTTCAATCCTTTGCGGCAGAGGGACGCGATGGTGCGTTCCAATACGCGGACGCCGGCTTCCCGGGTAAAACTGCGGATCAGATCGTTAAGACCCGCATCGGTAAACTTACATTCTTTGGGAGAAAGACCGTGCTTTTTCAGTTGTTTGGGAATCAAATGTTCCTTGGCAATATGAATTTTTTCTTCCTGAGTGTAGGAAGAAAGTTCGATGACTTCCGTGCGGTCCAACAGAGGACGGGGCATGGTGTCCTCGGTGTTTGCCGTAAGAATAAACAAAACGTTGGATAAATCAAAGGGCAGATCCAAGAAGTGATCTTTGAAGGTTTTGTTCTGTTCGGGATCCAAGACCTCCAACAGTGCTGAGGCGGGGTCGCCTTTGTAGTCGCTGCCGATCTTGTCCACTTCGTCTAAGAGAATGACGGGATTGACCGAACCGGCTTCCCGAATGGCTTCAATGATCTTTCCGGGCATGGATGCCACGTAGGTTCTGCGGTGTCCCCGAATTTCCGCTTCGTCGTGAACGCCGCCCAAAGAAACGCGGGCAAAATTCCGACCTGTGGCTCGGGCAATGGACTGAGCGACGGAAGTTTTTCCCGTTCCCGGAGGACCGACCAAACAAAGAATCTGTCCGTTGTACTGAGGCATTTTTTGCAAAACCACCAAGGTTTCCAAAATGCGTTCTTTGACTTTGGAAAGACCGTAATGGTCCTGCTCCAAAATGCGGCGCGCTTCGGCAATTTCAACTTCTTCTTGGGTAAATTTGCCCCAAGGAAGATCGAGGCAGGTGTCCAAATAAATGCGGGAAACGCCGGCTTCCTGGGCGCCGATGGGCATTTTTGCCAACCGTTCTACTTCTTTGAGAAGTTTCTTTTTAATATCGTCGGGAGCCGCGGATTTGTTGATCTTATCGGTGTAAACGGAAATTTCGTCGTCGGGGTCAAATTCTCCCAATTCTTCTTCCAGGGCGTGAATCTGTTCCCGAATGTAGAAATCCCGTTGATTTTTCGCAATGCGTTCTTTGGTGCGGTCGGCAATTTGATTTTCCAAATCGGCAATGCCCACTTCCCGCTCTAAAATCTGTAACAACTCCCGAATCCGTTCTTCGGGGTCGAGAATCTCCAAAATCCGCTGCTTGTCCTGATATTTCAAGAAGAGATTTTGGGTAATATAATCTGCCAAAAATCCCAGATCTTCAATGGATAATACTTCCATAATCTGTTGCTGGGAAATATTTTCAACGTATTGAGACAATTCCCCGTAAAGGCTCTGCGCCTGTCGTGCCAAGGCTTCCCGCTCCAAAGACGCCAAAATGGGCGCCGCTTGTTCGGGAATCAAAGAAACGGTAACGGAATAATATCCGTGTTCTTTGATGGGCAGAGTGATGGCTTGGGCGCGGCAAAGGACTTCCAGCATAACGCGTAAATCGCCGCTTTGAGTTTTCATCATCTGCTTGACTTTTGCCACCGTGCCGTAAGAAAAAATGCCTTCGGGACGGGGTTCTTCCTCGGTTACGTCCATTTGTGCCGCGAGGAATATGTATCGGTCTGCCGCTAAAGATGCGCTGACGGCGGTGGTGGAGATCTTTCGTGCTACGTCCAAATGTATCGTCTGCTTCGGCAAGGACGCCAAGTTCCGAAGGGGAAGCAGAGGTATGGTTCGGATCTTTTGTTCAAAGACTTTGGAAAGGTCGGGCATAGTATGTTTTTCCTTTAATTTTTCGTGATTTCGTGTGTTTTTTTCTTATGGGAAAAAGACCAACGGCTCGAACCGCGTTGTGCGATTCGAGTCGGTGCGTTATTGTTCGGTTTGCTTTCGGGTAATTTGCGCGTCTCCGGTGCCGCGAATGCAGTTTTCGTCTACGGTAACGGTGACGATGGTGTTGTCCGAGGGGGTTTGGTACATGATTTTCGTCATGACCTTTTCCGCAATGGCGCGAAGTCCTCGAGCGCCGGTCTTATGGGCAATCGCTTGCTCGGCAATGGCTTCAATGGCGCCGTCGGTAAATTCCAAAGAAACGCCGTCGAGACGGAAAAGTTCCTTGTACTGCTTGGTCAAGCAGTTTTTCGGCTCGGTCATAATGCGGATCAACGCTTCTTTGTTGAGAGGCTCTACGTTGACGATGACCGGCAAGCGTCCTACCAATTCGGGAATCAAGCCGAATTTCACCAAATCGTGAGCTTCGCATTGTTTGAGCAATTTTCCCACGTCGTTTTCGCTCTTGCTGACCACGTCGGAGTTGAATCCGATGGCGGTAGCCTGGGTGCGCTTGCGGATTACGTCTTCCAATCCGGCAAAGGCGCCGCCGCAGATAAAGAGAATGTTTTTGGTATCAATGGGAATAAATTGCTGATTGGGGTGTTTGCGTCCGCCGTTGGGGGGCACGTTGGAAACGGTGCCTTCCAAAATCTTCAAAAGCGCCTGTTGAACGCCTTCTCCCGAAACGTCTCGGGTGATGGACGGATTTTCCGACCGACGGGAGATTTTGTCGACCTCGTCGATATAAATAATCCCGCGCTCTGCGGATTTTACGTCAAAATCCGCCGCTTGAATGAGGCGCAAAAGAATGTTTTCTACGTCTTCACCCACGTAACCCGCTTCGGTGAGGGTGGTAGCGTCGGCATTGGCAAAGGGTGCGTTTAAGGTTGTTGCCAGCACGTGTGCCAACAGGGTTTTTCCTGAGCCTGTGGG
>JAZSJP010000116.1:0-3469 GCA_045534395.1 Eubacteriales bacterium
CCTTCAATATAAAGCTTGATACCTCTACTCATAAAATTGTTTGTGAAATTTTGAATTAAAGAAAAAGGGGGGTGCATTGTGGCGTTTTGTCGAGGCACAGACCGAAGTTTTCGTTGTAATGAAGTTCCGGGGAAACGAGCAGGGCGTAGCGTTCGTGAACGATTTGAATTTGTCCGTTCCGGAGTGCTTCTTCAAAACGATTTTGGGGAATCGAAACTGCGTATCGTTGAAGCTTTCGCGCGAGTTTACGCCGGTCTGCCGGATTGAACGTTTCGCGAAGTTCTTCACACAATTCCCATCCGGTTTTCCCAAACGGGATAATGACCGTTCCCGTATTATCTTCGATGAGCTGAAACGCTTCTCCGGCATCGCGAAAACGGAATCCGAGCATTTCGCTGTCGGGTGCCATTTTCTGTAAAATGTTATGTTTGTCCAGCTCGTTCCCGCGAAGCCAATACATGAGGCTGAAATATTTTTCGACGGATTCTTCGGAAAGCGGATCGTTGCCGTATTCGTCAAGCGCGAGCACCTCTTTCCCGCAATTTGCCGTGGTGAGGAGGAATCCGGCGGGCGGAAGTTTTTTTGTCTCAAAAATAAAAACACGTCCGCCGTTCGGGATTTTGCCTTCACGGTTGCAGCGCCCTGCGGCTTGGGCAATGGAATCAATTCCGGCTTGAGCCCGATAAACACAGGGAAAATCGATATCGACCCCGGCTTCGATGAGCTGAGTGGAAACAACGCGGCAAACTTCGCCTTCAGAAAGCTTTTTACGAATTGTATTTAAAATACAATTACGGTGTTCTGCGCACATCGACGCGCTGAGATGGAAGACGTTTCCTTGCTCATCTGCGGGAACGGCAGAGCGTAAACTTTCAAAAAGTTCCCGTGCGTTATCGCGCGTATTGACGATGGCGAGCACTTGTCGTTCCTGAGCGAGTTTTTGCGCAAGCTCGTTATTTTCAAGCGCGTTTTCAAGTTTCTTTACGGAAACGCGTTTTAACCGTTCGTGTAAATTGCGACCGGCGGCGACGATGTCCCGAATGCCGTGAGCGTTCCCGCGGAAGCCGTCTTTAAATTTTTCTTCGGAATACTCAATCGCCGGTTGAGTTGCCGTGCAAAGGACCACGCTTGTCTCGTAATTTTGAACAAGCTCGTCGAGCGCTTGCAGGCAAGGGCGGAGAAATTCAATCGGGAGCGTTTGCGCTTCGTCCAAAATGATGACGGATTTGGCGATGTTGTGCAGTTTGCGGGAACGCGATGTTTTGTGGGAAAAAAGAGACTCGAAGAATTGCACGTTGGTTGTAACGATAATCGGAGCATCCCAGTTTTCCGTTGCCAGCTTTGACTGCGTCGTTTCGCTTTCTTCGATTTCAACGTTGCAATGATGCTCAAGAATCGCATCTTCACCGAGCGCGTTGCGAAAAACTTCCGCATTTTGTTCGATAATGCTTGTGAAGGGAATCACGTAAATCACGCGCTCCAAGCCATATTTTTGCGCATGCTTCAGCGCAAATGCAAGCGACGAAAGTGTTTTCCCTCCGCCGGTCGGAACCGTAAGTCGAAACGCGCCCGGCGGCAATTCCGCTGCGGCGAGGCAGTCAGACCGGATTTCGTTGCGGATCGTTCCGAGAGGAGATGTCGCATTGTCGAAACGTCGTAAATATGCCGTCAAGCGTTGGTTCAGCTGTAGGAGCGTTTCGACAAAAAGACGTTCCCGCGACTCCGATTTTCCCGGGTTCATGAACTTTTCCGTTGCGAGAAAATCAGCGTCGACAATACAGGAAAAAACCATGCGAACCAAAAATGCTAAGCTGAACTTCGGATTTTTAGAGTTCCGGGCGATTGATAGAATTTCGTGTTTGATTAAGTCGGCGTTCGGAATCTCAAAAAAATCAGCGGGAAGATTTTCACGCGCAGCTTTTTCCCAGGCTTTGATTTCTTTGTGCGTGATGCGGTATTCCAACGATGCCGAGCCGGAGCTGATTCCGTTGGGCAAGCCGGCATGATGTCCGGCAACCGTATAGGCAAGCAAGCGTCCGAGGTGGTTTTGCGGGAAGTTCTCGGCAAGAAATTTTGCTCCTGCTGTGGAATGATCCGGACCGCGGGAACGCGAAGAACGGTTCTCGTCCGACTCTTCCGCGTCTCCGGCACTTTCTCTCAAATAATCCTGAAATTCTTTTGAAAATTTTCCGAAGTCATGAACTTTAGCGGCGAGTTTAGCTGTATTTTCAAGTTTAAATCGGCTTGCGAACGCACCGGCAAGAGCCGCCGTCTCTTCAAGATGCGCTTGCAGAGGTTCGGTAGCGTCGTCTCGGATATGTGCGAGAAACTGATTCATGTGTGCAGTTTGTTTTAAACGAAGCTTGCCGTCAATAAATTTTTACAAAAATAACACAATAGAGGTTTATAATGTTATTAAAAATAAAATCCAAAAAACAAAAATCACGCAATAGTTTCAATCCGCGTCCTGTAAGAGAACGACTACGCATGCGGATTATGCACAAAAATATTTATACGAAAAGAAATTTTATTTGTCTAAGTGCACTTTCCGCGAACCCTAAGCGAATACGAACATGCCGAGAGGTTCGCGACAAGGAGAATTTATTGATAAATAAACGTTTTGCCCTGTAAGATGTGTTCCTTTCACACACGAAATTTTCTGTTCTTTGACATATACGCGAAACTTCTTGGCTTGTGTTTTATTTTACCGAGTGCAAACTTCCTCCTGTCGCTCCCTCACGGGAGCGCGGATTGAAACTCAAAGCCTTCGCCGCGCTGTGTCTCGTCGGCAAGTCGCTCCCTCACGGGAGCGCGGATTGAAACATCGAGCCAGCCGGTAACAGCGCAACGCAGCAACGTCGCTCCCTCACGGGAGCGCGGATTGAAACTTCCATTTTGCCGAGAGGTTGAGATGACAGTCTGGTCGCTCCCTCACGGGAGCGCGGATTGAAACTATTTTCAGATGGCGTAGTAGTCTCTCCTCGTTCGTCGCTCCCTCACGGGAGCGCGGATTGAAACCGCCTCCCGTGCCTACGAGGAGATCCCCGAAGAGTCGCTCCCTCACGGGAGCGCGGATTGAAACAAAATCGTCTCAATCCTTTTGTTTAAGCGGAACGTCGCTCCCTCACGGGAGCGCGGATTGAAACGATTTTTTCAAGCTCGCTCATTAATTTTTGGGTGGTCGCTCCCTCACGGGAGCGCGGATTGAAACAGATGCTTCTAAACTATGAAAGCGAAATACATTTGTCGCTCCCTCACGGGAGCGCGGATTGAAACCCTTTCGGATAAAAATAGAGACTACGCGCTTGCGTCGCTCCCTCACGGGAGCGCGGATTGAAACGGCGTGGTCGTGATGATAATCGGCTTAAAAAAGCGTCGCTCCCTCACGGGAGCGCGGATTGAAACCTCGAAGATCAGGCGCACCTGCGTGTCGTATTCGTCGCTCCCTCACGGGAGCGCGGATTGAAAC